>JBKKAF010000031.1:0-14685 GCA_046714775.1 Xanthobacteraceae bacterium
CGCAATGTCCGCTACTATTCCGCCCATGCGGACGAGATCGACAAGCGTCTCGCCGAGCTCGACGACGAATGGGACATCGAGCGCATGATCGAGGCCAACGCCTCCAGCCTGGCGCTGGCCGGCACCGTACTCGGCCTCACCGCCGACAAACGTTTTCTGATCCTGCCCGGCATCGTCGCGGCGTTCCTGTTGCAGCATGCGGTGCAGGGCTGGTGTCCGCCGATTCCGATCCTGCGGCGGTTCGGTTTTCGCACTGCCGACGAGATCAACCGCGAGCGTTATGCGCTCAAGGCTTTGCGCGGCGACTTCGATGGCATCTCCGAAAAGAAGACGCCGGCCACCAGCGCGAATGCGGCGCTGCGGGCCGTGCAGCCTGACCAGCGGGCGCAGCCTCTTTTGGAGGGAGGCGTTGCAGGCAGGCGACTTTAGGCGCGCTCACGGCTATTCTCCGGATCTAACCTTGCGCTGAGGATTTTACCATGAGCATGATTTCCCGCGACGCCGAGCACGAGCTTTGCCATGCGCTCGGGGCGGCCGTGATCCGGACCTGGGGCAACCTGCCGCAAGATGTGCAGCACGATCTGTTCGAGGCGGCGGTGGCGTCGGCCGGCGAAGCGATCAGAACGCCGCTGGCGAAATTGCTGCACGACAAGCATCCGCGCACGCTCGACCCCCGCATTAAGGCGTTGATCCAAGAGCCGGACAGCCTGGGCGGATAAACAATTGTTCATTCATTTTGCATTCACCGCACGCACGGGGATCTTTGCTCGGAACTCTAGGTGAAAGCGCGGGTTGATGTGCGTTGGCGGGTCAGCAGAGAGAAATATCATGAAAAGAGTTGTCTTGACTGCACTAGCGGGCGCGGCACTTGCGCTGAGCGTCGGTTCATCCGTCGCCCAGCCGGCCGTGGAATTCTCATGGACACCGGAAGTCGACCGCGGATTTTACACCCGGGTTACCCGGGAGCGGATCCGCACGGCGCCGCCGGCAGGTTTTAGCATCGGCGTTGGAGCCGCGGTTCCGGCTGATGTCGAACTGTATGAGGTCCCTGCGGACGTCGAGTGGGCGCCGGTCCGACGTTATCGTTATACCGTCCACCAGGATCGGGTTTACGTCGTTGATCCGGGCTCGCGGAAGGTCATCCGCGTCATCAACAAATAATAAGAGAAGTCTTTCCTTGCGTAGAAGCCCCGCTCAATGCGGGGCTTCTTTTTTTGTGCTCACCGGTATCGTCGCCGTCGAGCGCGCTAGCCGTTGCGAGCGGCCGTGCCGGCCTGCGCCGGGCGCGGGCGCGGATAGGGCGTCGGCGTTTCGGCTTGAGCATTCGTCGCAGCGCGCGCCGGGGTGGAATGATCGAGCGCCGGCCGCATCGCCATCGCGGCATAGAGCAGAACGGTGAGGCGGTCGGCCTGCGCGTCGAGCCTGGCGAGCGGAGTCGACAGGCTGTCTTGCGGACAGGCGGCGGTCACGAACCGCGCCATGTCGGTGAGGTGTTTTTGCATCGCTTCCTGATAGGCGCGTTGCTCCGTCGTGGGACGCGCACGGGGATCGAGCGCAAAGGCGCTGCGATCGCGGGCGGGCCCATGCGCCTGGCAAACGAGCGCCGGACTGGCGGCCTGCGCGCCGCCGTCGGATACGCCATTCAGCCTCGCCTTCTGCTCATTGCTCAACGCGCCGTAGAACGTATCGAGCGGCGTCCGAATGGTCATCGTCGCGTAGTGCAGCGTGCGCAACCGGTCTTCCATGATGTCGAGCCGCGCGAGCGGGCTTGCCGGCATGACGCTGGGGCAGGCCGCTTTGATCTCGTCATCGGCCTTGGCCAAAGCATGCCGCAGTTGCACAAGCAGCTCGCGTTGCGCGGCGTCGGGCTGCACAATCCGTCCGATGCGCTCGGCCCAGGCGCTGGCGCCGTGCGGGCTGCCGCACAACTCCGTCGCCACCGGCAGCGCCGGCGCGCGGTCGTAGCGGACCCGGCGCGTCGAGGCGTAGGCCTGCGCAGCGGGCTGCGCAAAAATCCCCTCGGTAATGTCGTTGAAGCCATAGGCCCAGAATCGGTCGCCGGTCTCGTTGGGAAAGAACGCATAGCCGACCAGGTCGTCGGCGGCGTGCGGCCAGAACACCGCCCCGGCCCATCCGGCGTGGGCGATCGCTGGGGCGATCGCTAGGCCGCTTCCTTGGGCGCTCCGGTGGGCGTCGGCTGGCGCGACCGCGGCGCGTGACGGCTCGCGCGCGACTGTGCGCTGCGGCGCCGAAACACGCGACATGGCATTGCGCGGTTGTGATTGCGGCGCGGTCATCGGCGGCCGATGAATGCGGATGCGCGGGCCGAAGGCCGGCCGCAGCGGCGCCGTCAGCATGCGCGTCATGGCCCCGAAAATCCTGCCGGGATCTTGGGCGCTTGCGGGCCCCGAAACGGCCGCCGACAGCGTGATGGTGCCTGCAACGAAAACGATGAAGTGGCGCATAACGATGAAGTGGCGCATGATGACCCTCCGCGCCCGATGCCAAGCATTTAACTGAAAAATGCCTGAAAAGTTCCACCCGCGGCAGGTTCCGAAAAGCAGAACGCCCGGCGTCGAGGACACCGGGCGCTCGCAGTCAAAACTGGAAGAAACCGTTCAGGCGTTCTGCAGGTTGGAAGCCGCCTGCTTGCCGCGCTCGGTCACAATGTCGTAGCTGACCTTCTGGCCTTCGACCAACGTGCGCATGCCGGCGCGTTCGACCGCGCTGATATGCACGAACACGTCGCGCGAGCCGTCGCTCGGCTGGATGAATCCGAATCCCTTCTGGGTGTTGAAGAACTTCACGGTACCTGTGGCCATCGTGGCCTCCTTGCTTTGCTGCGTATCCGCTCGCGCGCGCATCGCGCGTCGGGGTGACATCCGAGTTTTGGGAGATGACTTGGGAGCGTCCCAAAAAACGGGAGCGTAGCAAGGCAGACCGAAAACTGGTTGCATATTCCGTTTATACGATGGGGAAAGGGCGGTCAACGGCGCGCCAAGCGGCTAATTTTCCTTGCGCCGCGCCAGCGGAAAATCGCTGCTGTCATAAAGACGGTGAATGTCGTCGCCGTCGAACCGGTCGTCACCGACTTGCATCCAGGCCCCGAACACGCGCATGGCAGGGAAGTCCTCCACCGCGAAACGGATCGCCTCGGCCGCAGTGGCGAAGCGGCGGTAGCCGAGCGGCTGTCGCGAGCCGCCTTTGCGCTTGGCCATGAAAAGCTCGGCCGGCGTGTCGTAGTCGAAATTCATCAGGCGTCGCGATCGAGCTGACTTTCCTTCACCACCCGCTCATGCGGCTCGCTCGGGCTCTTGATGCGGTACTGCTGGTCGTCGCCCTCCGACGGCAGCAATTGGGTGACCTTGTAGGTCGCTCCGGCGCCGCTGCGGCCATAGGGGCCGGAGGTGAACTGGACGCTCTGGCCGATTTTGAATTTGTGCTCGCTCAAGACTTCCTCCGCGATGAAGAAAAGGTTCGCGGTCCGCAATCGTGGCGGAGCCGTACACCTCTGCTTGTTGGATTCATGGCCAACACTACCACGGAAAGGGCTCCGTGGGGTGTCATTTGGAAAATATTGTTGGCGCTCAACGCCCCCGAAATACCGCTACGCGCGCGCCGTGCCGCGCATATCGCCTGCGCCCGCAAGTCGGGTTTACCCGGCTTGCGCCTCCATAAGTCGATCTCGCGACAAACCGGAGATCGATGGCGGCACTGGCACGCCGTCGCCGGCATATTCATTGAGCTTGTTGCGCAGCGTGCGGATTGAAATGCCCAGGATGTTGGCGGCGTGAGTGCGGTTGCCGAGACAGTGCTTGAGGGTTTCCAGGATGAGGTCGCGCTCCACATCGGCCACGGTGCGGCCGACCAGCGCGCGCGTCACCGTTTCCGCGGCCATGGCGGCATGGGCCACGGCCGATGGATTTTTGGCCTGATCGATGCGGGTGCCCTCGGGCGTCAGGATGCCGTCGATGCCGATTTCTTCGCCGCTCGCCAGCAGCACCGCGCGATGCAGCGTGTTCTCCAGTTCGCGCACATTGCCCGGCCAGCGGTTGAGCACCAGCGCCCGCCGCGCCTCGGCGGACAGAGGTCGCGCGGGCACGCCATTGGCATCGGCATATTTGGCGATGAAGTGCCGCGCCAGTTCCAGCACGTCGGCCGGCCGCTCGCGCAACGGCGGGATTTTCAGGTTCACCACGTTGAGGCGGAACAGCAGATCCTCGCGAAATTTTCCTTCGCGCACCGCCTCGACCAGGTTGCGATTGGAGGTGGCGATGATGCGGATATCGACCGCCACGGGACGGGTGCCGCCGACGCGATCAATCACCCGCTCCTGGATGGCGCGCAGCAGCTTGGCCTGCAGCCGTACGTCCATTTCGGAAATCTCGTCGAGCAGCAGGGTGCCGCCGGTTGCTTCCTCGAACTTGCCGATGCGGCGGGCGACCGCGCCGGTGAAGGCGCCCTTCTCATGGCCGAACAATTCGGATTCCAGCAGGTTCTCCGGAATCGCGGCGCAGTTGACCGAGATGAACGGCTTTTTGGCGCGGTTGGAACGGCCGTGCAGATAGCGCGCCAGCACCTCCTTGCCGGTGCCGGACTCGCCGGTGACCAGCACCGAGGCGTCGCTGGGCGCGATCTGCTGGGCGAGCTTGACCACATGCGCCATGCTGTCGTCGCGATAGACCAGTTCGCGGGTGTCGTTGGTGACGGCCGCCAACACGGCGGCGATCAATTCCGGGTCCGGCGGCAGCGGGATGTATTCCTTGGCGCCAGCATGGATGGCGGCGACCGCGGCGCGCGCGTCGTTGCTGATGCCGCAGGCCACGATCGGCACCGCGATATGTTCGGCCTCCAGCCGCCGCACCAGGTCGCGAATATCGACGGCGACGTCCACCATCAGCAGGTCGGCGCCGCGGCCCGAGCGCAGCACGTTGAGCGCCTGCTCGATGTCCTCGGCGTGGGTAACGCTGGCGCCCTTGTCCATCGCGAGCTTGGTCGCGGTGGTGAGCTGGCCCTTCAGGCTGCCGACGATCAAAAGACGCATGGCTTAGTCCCTTTCCTTACTTTCCCTCTCCCCGCGTGCGGGGAGAGGTCGCGAGCAAAGCGAGCGGGTGAGGGGGCTTTTCACCGTCTGAGCGTTTGCATGCCCCTCACCCCGACCCTCTCCCCGCCCGCGGGGAGACGGAGATCAATTCCGTTCCGCCTTGATGATTTCGGTAATCGTGACGCCGAGCTTCTCGTCCACCAGCACCACCTTGCCGCGCGCCACCAAGCGGTCGTTGACATAGATGTCGATCGCTTCCCCGACCTTGCGGTCGAGCTCCAGCACCGCGCCGGGGCCGAGCTTGAGCAGATCGTTGACTTCCATGCGGGCGCGGCCGAGTACCGCCGAAACCTTCACCGGCACGTCGAACACCGCTTCGAGGTCGGCGGCGCCGCGGCTCAGGCTTTCGGAATCCGCTTGCGGGCTGAAACCCGATAGGTCGGGCGGCGGCATCACCGCGCTGTTTTTGTCCAAGTCGGGAAGCGCCAGCTTGTTGTTTTCGCTCATCGGTCGAATCTCCAGAGACTCTCTTGCATGGTTGCGGTCGCCAGCCGCGCATCGAGGTAGCGCCCGACCGCCTCGTCGATCGCCTCGGCGGCGGCTGCGCTGTCGCGATTGATCCCGCCGTCGGCCCATTCGATGCGGCAGTCGCCGGGTGCGATGTCGGGCTCGGCCAGCACCACCAGGCGGCTGTCGAGGCCGCTTGAGCGCACCACGTCCTCGAGCTGCTGGCGGGCGCCGGCCTGCAGCGCCTCGTTGACGCGCACCACCACATGTGGAGCGGCCACCAGATGCCGGAAACAATTGGCCGCCAGCGCCGAAATCTCCGCCAGCGGCTCACGCGTCACCAGTTCGGGCGCGAGCTTTTTGGCGACCGCCACCGCCACCGCGATGGCGTCGGTCTCGATGCGTGTCTCGGCTACGGCCAGGCCGCGATGCAGCTCGTCGAGCGCGATGGCGATGCGTTCCAGAGCCGCGGCGGAGTGCTGCTCGGCAGCGGCCTTGGCTTGCGCGGCGGCGGCCGCGAAGCCGTTGCGGTAGGCCATGGCCTCAGCTTCCGCCAGCTTGATTGTGTGCTCGGTGGCCACCAAAGGCGACCGCCCGCCGGCTGCGCCGGCGAAGTCGTCGTCGAACAGATATTTCGCCGGGGCTTGCATCAATAGACCAGCTCTTCTTCGCGGTTCTTCGAGATCATGATCTCGCCCTTGGCGGCGAGGTCCTTGGCCAGGTTGACCAGCTGCATCTGCGCTTCATCGACCTCGCGCAGCCGCACCGGACCATCGTCGTCATGTCTTCGTTCAGCATCTTGGCGGCGCGGGTCGACATATTGCCGAGGAAGAACTGACGGGCCGGTTCGGTCGCGCCCTTGAGCGCGAGCGCGAGCTGCGCCTTGTCGAGGTAGCGCATCAGCGTCTGCGCCGAGCCGCTGTCGAGCCGGACCAAGTCGTCGAAGGTGAACATCAGCATCTTGATGCGCTCGGCCGCTTCGCGGTTGTCCTCTTCGAGGGCGGTCATGAAGCGCGTCTCGGTCTGCCGGTCGAAGCTGTTGAAGATTTCCGCCATCACCTCGTGGGCGTCGCGGCGGCGGGTCTGCGACAGGTTCGACATGAATTCGGTCCGCAAGGTCTGCTCGACCCGCTCGAGCACTTCTTTCTGCACCGACTCCATGCGCAGCATGCGGTTGATCACGTCGAGCGCCAGTTCCTCCGGCAGGATGGAAAGCACCCGCGCGGCATGTTCGGAGCGGATCTTGGAGAGCACGACGGCGATGGTCTGCGGATATTCGTTCTTCAGGTAGCTGGCGAGCACCTGTTCCTGCACGTTGGAGAGCTTCTCCCACATGTTGCGGCCGGCCGGTCCGCGGATTTCCTCCATGATGCCGCCGACCCGCTCGGGCGGCAGATATTGTTGCAGCAGGCGCTCGGTGGCGTCATAGGTGCCCATCAGCGCGCCGGACGCCGACATGCGCGAGACGAATTCCAGAAGCAGTGTCTCGACCGCGGACGCGTCCACCGTGCCGAGTTGCGACATGACGACCGAGAGTTCGCGCAATTCGTCGTCGTCGAGCAGGCCCCAGACCTTGGCACCGTGCTGTTCGCCGAGCGCCAGCATCAGCACCGCGGCGCGCTCCGGCCCGCTCAATTGCCGGCCGCCGCTCGGCTCGCCGTTGCGGCTCGACAGCGAGGCCATCGTCTCGGAGATGTCCTGCTGCGCCTTGGTCTTGTCTTTATCTGAATAGGCTGACGGCATGGGTTCTCAGGCGGCGTTCTTGTGCAACCAGCTGCGGATGATGGAGACGGTTTCGTTTGGATTGCGGTCGGCCAGTTCACCGACCTTCTGCACCGAATGGGCATGGACCTGGCCCTGCACCTGGGCGACGTCGATCATCTTGGCGGTTTGGCTGGGCTTGGCCTTGATCTCTTCGGCGATCGCCGCGGCGGTGGTAGCGGCCGGCTGATCGGACGATAGGATGCGGCGCACCAGCGGCCGCACCACCAGCAGCAGCACCACGATGCCGAGCAGCGCCATCACCAGCATTTCGACCGTGCGCATCAGGTCGTCTTTACTGAATTGCAGAAACGGCAGCCAGCCGGCCGGATCGGCGGCGGCTACTATCGGCGTCTCGGCCAGGCGCAGGTTGACGATCTCCACCTGGTCGCCGCGCTTCTGGTCGAAGCCGATGGCGGTGCGCACCAGGGCGGCAATGCGGTCGAGGTCTTCCTTGGGCCGCGGCTGATAGACCGTCTCGCCCTTGTCGTTCTTGGTGTAGGTGCCGTCGACCAGCACGGCGACCGAGATGCGATTGACGCGGCCGCCCTCGGTGACCTCGGTCTTGGTCGAGCGGGAGATCTCGTAATTGACGATTTCCTCGGATTTTCGGCTCTGCTCGCGTGGGGTCGTCGCAGCTGCATCCTGCGGCCGTTGCGCCGGCGCACTGGGCAGCTCGTTGCCGACGCTAACCTGACCGTCGCGGTTGTTGTCGCCGGCGGCGGCGGATTCCTCGCGCGTCTGGCTCGATCGCATCACGCGGCCCTCGGGGTCGTAGCGCTCCGAGGTCTGGGTGACGCGGTTGAAGTCGAAATCGGCGGTGAGCTGCACGCGGGCGCGGCCCGGCCCGACCACCGAGGTCACGATCGCCTCGACCTGGTCACGCAGCCGCCGCTCGAAGGAGACCTGGCGCTCGTCGGCGCTGACGCCGAGGCCGGCGTCGCCGCGCGCGCCGTCGGCCAGCAGGCGTCCGGCTTCGTCGACGATCGACACGCGTTCCGGTTTCAGCCCGTTGACCGCCGAGGCCACCAGATGACGGATGGCGCGCACCTGCTGCGCTTCGAGCGTGCCGCGCACCTTCAGCACGATGGAGGCCGTAGGCTCGGCCTTCTCGCGCGAGAACAGCGGGCGCTCGGGCAGCACCAGATGCACCCGCGCCCCCTGCACCCGGTCGAGCGCGCGGATGGTGCGCGACAGCTCACCTTCGAGCGCGCGCAGGTGATTGATGTTCTGCACGAAGCTGGTGGCGCCGAGCGCGTCGGACTTGTCGAAGATTTCGTAGCCGACGCCGCCGCCCTTGGGCAGGCCGCTTTCCGCGAGCTTCATGCGCAGCCGCGGCACGCGATCCTTCGGCACCATCACGATGGCGCCGTCGTTGCGCAGCTCGAAGGGGATCGCCTGCCGCTCCAGATCTTTCACGATCGAGACCGAATCCTCGAAGCTAAGATCGGTGAACAGCGGCACCATCTGCGGGGCGGTGACCCGCAGGATGAGAAAGGCGAAAAAGCCAAACAGCGCGACGGTGACCGCGCCCATCGCCGCGATCCGCGCCGCACCTAACGATTTGAGGAAATCCACGAAGCCTTGCACCGGCACCAACCTGGGGTAACGTTGTACCCGGCAAGAATTGCCTGGTTTATGGTTACCGTCGGGTTAATGATCGCGATGCTAGCGGCTGCGCGTCCGAATCTTTTTTCGGCAGACGCTGCCGGCGCGCTTGCCGCAGTACGCGAGCGGCCGCGCATCACGTGCTGCCCCCCGATGCGCAAGCTTAAAAACAAAACCGCCGACCTTGCGGCCGGCGCGATTGTTTAGAGCTCGGTAGGAAGATTAAGCTGGTGTTACTGCCGGTACTGTTGAATGCGCGTGGTGCGCAGGCCGGCGAGACCATGCTGATCGATCGAATATTGCCAGGAGAGGAATTCCTCAACCGTCAGCGTGTAGCGGCTGCACGCTTCTTCAAGCGACAACAGCCCGCCGCGCACGGCAGCGACGACCTCGGCCTTACGCCGGATAACCCAGCGTTTCGTGCCTGGCGCCGGCAGATCAGCAATCGTCAACGGGCTGCCGTCAGGCCCGATGACGTATTTAGCCCTCGGTCGAAGGGGCTCTGTCATGAATAAACTCACGCACTCACTGACCTGAACTGCCGTGAAATCTACACATCGCCGCTTAAAATTTGCCTAAGCCCATCGGATTAATTGGGAAAATGTTGCCGGGCGCGCTTATCCACCGTGCTGGCCGTATCGAAAGGCCGGAAAACGGGGTTATCTTTCACCCAACGGCCGAATCGAGAGCATTCCAGCAATGACCTTCGCCGGCCAACCATTGGCGAGTCCTGCCGATTCGCGTCTGCGTGGGGCCGCGGCCTACGGCCTGGAACTCCTCCTTATCGCTTGCGTCTATTTCGTCCTGGCCAAGATCGGGCTGGCGCTCGCCTCGATCCACCCGAGTGCGACCCCGATCTGGCCGCCCAGCGGCTTCGCGCTCGCCGTCCTGCTGCTGCGGGGCTACCGGGTCTGGCCGGCGATCTTGGCCGGCGCCGTGCTCGCCAACGTGTTGACCGCGGGCACCATCGTCACGTCGCTCGCGATCGGCGCCGGCAATACGATCGAAGGACTGGTGGGGGCCTATCTGGTCAATCGCTGGTCGGGCGGCCGCGACACGTTCGAGACCCCGGCCGGTATCGCCCGCTTTGTCTTCATCGGCTTTCTGCCCGCCATGCTCAGCGCCAGCATCGGCGTCAGCAGCCTGGTGCTCGGCGGCGTTGCCGACTGGCGGAATTTCGGCTCGATCTGGCTCACCTGGTGGCTCGGCGACCTGGCCGGCGTGCTGGTCATTACGCCGGTCGTCGTGTTGTGGGCCACCAGCAGCCGGCAATCGTTCCGCGCGCGCGAATTGCTG
This sequence comes from Xanthobacteraceae bacterium, assembly GCA_046714775.1. Taxonomy (GTDB): domain Bacteria; phylum Pseudomonadota; class Alphaproteobacteria; order Rhizobiales; family Xanthobacteraceae; genus VAZQ01. The sequence goes on from JBKKAF010000031.1 coordinate 10,217, forward strand.
GAGTCGCTTGCGGTCTTTGCCGGCGCGGCCGCGATCGGGCTCATCGCCTTCAGCCCGCTGATGGAGCAGACCGGCCGGCGCGCGCCGCTCGGTTTCCTGGCCATCCTGCCGCTGCTGTGGCCGGCGCTGCGGCGCGGTCAGCGCGACACCGCAACGGTCGCGCTGATCCTGTCCTGCTTCGCCATCTGGGCGGCGGTCGCGAGCGGCGGCCCGTTCGAGCAGAGCACGCTCAACGAATCCTTCCTGCTGGTGCTGATGTTCATGATCGCAACCGCGGTGCCCAGCCTGGTGCTGAGCGCCGACGTGGCCGTGCGCAAACGCACCGAAGACGAGCTGCGCCGCGTCCAGGAAGAGCTGAACCAGCGGGTCGACCTGCGCACCGCGGCGCTGCTCGACACCAACCGTGCTTTGCAGGAGGAGGTCGAGCATCGCAGGCAGATCGAGGTCGAGCTGAAGGAGCAGCGGCTGCATCTGGTGGAAGCCCAGCGGCTGGCCAATCTCGGCAGCTTCGTGAACGATGTCGCAAACAACCGGCTGACCTGGTCGGATCAGCTGTTCGAGATGTATGGGGTGCAGCCCGGACAATTCGCCGGCACATTCGAGGCCTTTCTCGATCTCGTTCATCCCGAGGACCGCGATCAACTGGTCAAGGACGTCCGCGGCGCCGTGCAGGGCGGCCAGGGTTTCCACGTCGAGATGCGGATCGTGCGTCCGAACGGCGAGGTCAGGTATCTGCAAAGCAGCGGCGAGCCGGTCAAGGACGAGCACGGCCGTGTCGTGCGCATCCTCGGTATTTCCCAGGACATCACCGCGCGCAAGGAAGCCGAAGCGATCCTGGAGCGGACCCGCGAGCAGCTCACGCAGGTACAGAAGATGGAGGCGATCGGCCAGCTGACCGGCGGCATCGCCCACGACTTCAACAATCTGTTGATGATCGTCAGCGGCCATGCCGAGATGCTGCGGCGCAAGCTGTCGGATCAAAAGGCGCTGCATGGCGTCGAGGCCATCCAGGTGGCGGCCCGGCGCGGCGAGAACCTTACGCGCCAACTGCTGACCTTCGCGCGGCGGCAGCCGCTCAATCCGGCGCCGATCGATCTGAAGGCGCGGATCGAGGCCGTCCGCGACATGCTGTCCAGTTCGTTGCGCGACGACATCGCGCTGGTGGTGGATATCCCGGACGACATCTGGCCGGTGGAGGCCGATGTCGCCGAGCTGGAACTTGCGCTGGTCAACATCGCGGTGAATGCGCGCGATGCCATGCCGCATGGCGGGCGCTTCACGGTGTCCGCCCGCAACGTCGCGGAGCGGCGAGAGCATGCCGGGTATCGCGCGCGTGATCACATCGAGCTTACTCTGAGCGATACCGGCGAGGGCATGGCGCCGGACATCGTTGCGAAAATCTTCGATCCGTTCTTCACCACCAAGGAGGTCGGCAAAGGTACCGGCCTCGGTCTTTCGCAGGTCTATGGTTTCGCCCAGCAGTCGGGCGGCACTGTCGGCGTCAAGAGCGAGGTCGGGCGCGGCACCGCCATCACGCTATGCCTGCCGCGCACCCATGCCGCCGTGACGGCGGAGCCGAAGCCGGCCGGTCCCGGACCCTCGATGCGCGCCGAAGGCACCATCCTGGTGGTCGAGGACAATCCCGACGTCGCCGACGTCAGCGCGGCGATGTTGGAGCAGATCGGCTATCGCGTGGTGCGTGCCGACGACGGCAATAGCGCGCTACGAGCCCTGCAGAACGGGGAGGTCATCGACCTCATGTTCAGCGACATCGTCATGCCCAACGGCATGAACGGAATCGAGCTGGCCGAGGAAGTGAGCCGGCGCTTTCCGCATATGCGGGTTTTGCTCACAACAGGCTATAGCGATGTGGCGAATTCCGCGAAGACCCGGTTCACGATTTTGCGCAAGCCGTTCGAAGTGTCGGCGCTGGAACGGGCGGTGCGGGATGCTCTGACCGAGCGGGGCGCAAGATTCGCTAGGCGCGCGGGCGCACCACCCGCTTGATCTTGTCGATGGTGAAGGTCTGGCCGCCGATCGAAAGCTGCGGCGGAACTTGGGTGAGATCGACGCTGTCGACCACGCCCTCGATTTCGGTGGCCACCGCCACCGGCTGGCCGCTGGCATCCTTGGCCACCACCGACAGGGTGTAGTTGCCGTCCGGCCATTGCACGCCGTTGGCGTCGCGGCCGTCCCAATCGAAGTTCTGCGGTATTCATCCCGAAATTGCCGGCATAGACGGTCTGGCCGGTCGCGCTCTTGATCGTGACGTTGGCCTGCGCCGGTTTCGGCACCGAGAACGTCCAATGCGCCTTGCCCTCGGTCAGCGCCGCGGTCTGTCCATCGACCGCCACGCTTGCGCCGACAAAGCCGAGCGCCATGGTCGATTGCGCGGTCTTCTCCAGCGACACTAGCGTGGCGAGCTGCTCGTTCTGCTTCAATTGCTGCTCGACCTGCGCGAACTGCACCAGCTGCTGGGTAAACTGGTTGGTGTCGAGCGGATCGAGCGGGTTCTGGTTCTTCAGCTGCGTGGTGAGCAGCGTGAGGAAGGTCTGGAAGTTGCCGGCGAGCGTGTTCTTGTCGACGCCGGGAGTCGCCGACTTGGCGGTGGCGCTGTTGACCGTCGCGGTGACCGCGGGGTTGATCGCTGGAATGGTGCTGGTGGCGGCCATGGTTTTGCTTAGACCCTAATATCGATGCCGCCGCCCGGGCGCAGCACGCGGCCGTAGCTTGCGGCGAGGATCTCGGCCGGCCCAAGTTCGCTGTCCGGCACAATTACTGTGGCGGAGCCCGAAGGATCACCGTCGCGGCCGGCGAAAGATTGATCGCGCAAGGTGAACTGCATTCCGTTCTCGGCGGTCTTCAGACCCGCCTGCTGCAGCGCGCGCTCGAGCTCGGCGGCGTCACGGCGCAGCAGATCGAGGGTCTCGGCTTTCTCGACCACAAGCCGGGACGTCACCTGGCCGCTGCGGTCGACGTCGAGGCGCACGTCGATGCGCCCGAGTTCGGGCGGATCGAGACGGATTTCGAAGCGGTTGCCTCCGGCCTGGGCGCGGGCGGCGATCTCGACCGCCAGGCCCGCAATCGGCACCGCGGCGTTGGCGACCGAGGCCGCCGTAGCGCCGACCGGTTGCGTGGCTTGCGCCGCCAGATTGCCGAAGCGCTCGGTGGTGATGTGCAGGGCGGAAAGCTGCGCGCCGTCCGGCCCCGGTTTTGCGAGATCGGCGGTGTCGCGGGCCTGCGGCTCAAAACGGGCAGGGGACGGCTCCGCGGGTTTTTGCGCGGTGTCTTGCGGGCGGCCTGCGGGATTGTCGTGCTTGCCCTCCGCCTGGGCCGCGGCATTCGATTCCTTGGGGCCCTGCGCCGCTTCGGCTTTGACGCCGGCCGCAGCCGATGCCTCGGTCTTCGTCTCGGTCTTGGCTTCGGTCGTCGCCGCGGTCTTTGCTTCGGTCGGCGCCGCGATCGACGCCGGGTTGGCGGCCTTGGCGGCGCTCTGATCGGTCTCTTTCGGCGCTGCCGCATCGCCGGCCTGACCCTTCACCACGGCGGCGTCCGATGCCTGCGCGGTCGGCACAACGGCCTTGGCTGCACCGCCTGCGATCGCGAGCTGCACCGCCGCGGCATTGGCGCCCGGCGTGGTCTCGATTTCGGCGGTGGCGGCCAACGCAACCGCCAGCCCCAGTCGTTCTTTCGGCACCGTAGTCGCCGGATCGGTCGGCGCCGGCATGAGCAGGGAAAGATCGACCGCGGCGTTTTCTTCCGCTTTCACTCCGCCTTCTGTGAGAACAGCGATGGCGAACGGATCGAGGGCAGTCTCGGCCTTGACAGGCTTGGCCTCGTCCGTCGCGGCGGCCTGCTCGGTCTCGGGCGCTTGCGGTTGCTGTTCGGTCTCGGCTGCCTCGCGGGTCGCGGCGGCCGGCTCTTCCTGCTTGGAATCGCTGGCCGAGGAGGCGCGGGCATTGGCGCTCGGCTGGGCGCGATCGGAACGCTGCGGTTTGGGCCCCGGCGCGGCGTCGCCGGTATCGAGCAGCATGGCAAAAGGCGAGGTTGTATTGGGGGCTTGCGGGCCGCCGGTACGCGGCCGGACGCCCGGCAAAGGGGGCTGGTGATGGACGTTGGCCTTGGACGCGACGTTCGACACGGCAGAACCTCACGGACGGATCGATCCGTCAGGGGCTTTGCAAGCCATGGGCCAGCGCGCCAAAGCATTGAAAATTGTGATATTTCAATGGTTTAATAAAGCAAGGGTGACCATCGCCCGGTCCGGACCGGCACTGGCTGCGCGATTGGCGGCAAGATCTGCCGGGGTGGCGGCCGGATTCCCGCCCTTGTGGGCGTCAGGCGGTCCTGCCGTGCGATCCCGCCACAGAGTGCTTATAATAGAGCCTCACGATGCAGCCGCGCCTCCTGGGCGACCGCCGCCTCGCAAGTCCAAGGAGCGCGGCCGGGCCGCGACCGCGATGCTCAAC
>JBKKAF010000032.1:0-26969 GCA_046714775.1 Xanthobacteraceae bacterium
CCCCGCCTGCGGGGAGAGGGTCGGGGTGAGGGGCGCTTGCCATTCGCGTGAGTCGTTGGAATGCCCCTCACCCGCCTCGCTCGCAGGCGCTCGCTCGGCACCCTCTCAGTCGAAGTCGGATCTATCCGACTTCGACAAACTTCAAAAATGCCCGAACTCGGCTAAACCCGAGTTCGGGTGCTTCGCGAGGCGAGGGAAGGAAGCGCGATGAGTGATGTGCTCAAATCCCGCGACGCCAAGGATGTGGAAGCCGCCGTGCAATGGGCGCTCGCCGGCGGCAGGGCGCTCGAGGTCGTCGGCCATGGCTCCAGGCGTGCGGTCGGCCGCCCGAGCCAGACCGACCTCACGCTCGACCTCTCCGGCCTCACCGGCGTGACGCTCTACGAGCCGGAGGAATTGGTGCTGTCCGCGCGCGCCGGCACGCCGATCGCCGAGATCGAGGCGTTGGTTGCCGCCAACAACCAGCAGCTCGCTTTCGAGCCGATGGATTACGGGCCGCTGCTCGGCGGCCTCGCCAACTGTGGCACCCTCGGCGGCGTGCTAGCAGCGAATATTTCGGGCCCGCGCCGGCTCAAGGCGGGCGCAGCGCGCGACCATTTCCTCGGCTTAGTGGCGGTGTCGGGCCGCGGCGAGAGCTTCAAATCCGGCGGCCGGGTGGTGAAGAACGTTACCGGCTATGACCTTTGCAAGCTGATGGCCGGATCCTGGGGCACGCTGGCGGTGCTCACAGACGTCACGATCAAGACGCTGCCGCAGCCGGAAACGGAAGCGACGGTCGCAGTGCTCGGGCTCGATGATGCGGCGGCGATGCGCGCCATGGCAGCGGCCATGAACTCGGCCTGCGAGGTGTCGGGCGCGGCGCATCTGCCGGCCGGCGTTGCCGCCGCAATCCCGCTCGGTCAGGCGATTGCCACCGGGCGGGCGCTGACCATGCTGCGGCTGGAAGGCGTCGCGCCCTCGGTGGCCCATCGCAAGGCGGCGCTGCTGGCGACGATGAAACCTTTCGGCGAGGCCGGGGCCATCGACGATACGGTCTCGAGCGGGCTGTGGCGCGCCGTCCGCGATGCCGCGCCGTTCACGGCCAGCCGCAGCGGCATGGACCAGCCCCTGTGGCGCATCTCGACCGCGCCGGCCAATGGTGCGGAACTGGCGCGCCTGATCGCGCGCGCTGGCGACGCGCAGGTGATGTACGACTGGGCCGGCGGGCTTTTATGGGTCGCCCTCACCCCATCCGATGATGCCGGGGCGGCGGTGGTGCGGCGCGCGGTGGCGGCCAGCGGCGGCCATGCAACCCTGGTCCGTGCGCCGGCGTCGGTGCGGGCGGCGGTCGCGGTGTTCGAGCCGCCGGACGCGGCGCTCCGCGCATTGAGCAAACGCGTAAAGGACAGTTTCGACCCCAAAGGCGTGCTCAATCCGGGCCGCATGTGGGCGGGAGTGTGATCCGTTGCAGACCAATTTCAGCCTGGCGCAACTGGCCGATCCGCAGGTGACGGAATCGGAGAAGATTATCCGCGCCTGCGTGCATTGCGGCTTTTGCACCGCGACCTGCCCGACCTATGTGCTGCTCGGCGACGAGCTCGATTCGCCGCGCGGACGCATCTACCTGATCAAGGACATGCTGGAGAACGCGGCGCCGGCGACGCCGGAGGTGGTCAAGCATATCGACCGCTGCCTGTCCTGCCTCGCCTGCATGACCACCTGTCCCTCGGGCGTGCACTACATGCATCTGGTCGATCACGCCCGCGAGCATATCGAGAACACCTACCGGCGCCCGCTGCTCGATCGCGGGCTGCGCGCGTTGCTGGCCCGGGTAATGCCGGACAATATGCTGTTCAGCTGGGCGCTGCGTTTCGCGCTGCTCGGCAAGCCATTGGCGCCGCTATTGGCCGCGCTCGGCCTCAAGCGGCTCGCCGCCATGCTGCGGCTCACCCCGGCGCGCTGGCCGCGCATGCCGGATGCCGCAGAACGACGGGTGTTTCCGGCGCAGGGCCCACGCAGGGGCCGGGTCGCGCTGATGTCGGGCTGCATCAACCCGGTGCTGGCGCCGTCGACGGCTGAGGCGGCCATCCGCGTCCTCACCCGTCACGGCGTCGAGGTGGTGCTGGCGGCAGGAGAGGGCTGTTGCGGATCGCTGGTTCACCACCTCGGGCGTGAGCAGGAGGCGTTGCGGCAGGCCCGCGGCAATATCGATGCCTGGACGGCCGAGGCCGACGCAGAGGGGCTCGACGCCATTCTGGTTACCGTCTCCGGCTGCGGAACCACGGTGAAGGATTACGGCTTCATGTTCCGCACCGATTCGGCCTATGCGGCCAAGGCGGCCCGTGTCGCGGCGTTGGCCAAGGACGTCAGCGAGTATCTGCACGGTCTCGATCTGGCGCCCGCGGCCGGTTCGCGCGGCCTTGTTATCGCTTATCATTCCGCGTGCTCGTTGCAGCACGGTCAGAAAGTTGATGGCATCCCGAAAGAATTGCTTTGCAAGACCGGCTTCGTGGTCAAAGATGTACCGGAAGGCCATTTGTGTTGCGGTTCGGCGGGAACCTACAACATTCTCCAGCCGGACATTGCGAAGAGGTTGCGCGCACGTAAAGTCGGGAATATCGAGATGCTTGCGCCCGATGTGATCGCCGCCGGCAATATCGGTTGCATCACGCAGATCGCGGCGGGCACGGCCATCCCGGTGGTGCATACGGTCGAGCTGATCGACTGGGCCACCGGCGGGCCAACGCCCGAGGCGCTGAGGGGAAAGCAAGTAACCGCCGCGCCGGCGCAGGCCGAGGCGGCGATCTGATGGTGCGGTAGGGGCTGGAGAGCCATTCGTGGCGGCAGAGTCCTACCGTATTTAGTTGAGCCGAAACGATCGGGAGGACGATCATCATGGCGAAGAAACGAGCGAAGAAGTCCAAGACCAAGGCCAAAAAGTCGAAGCGCGCCGTCACGCGCGGGAAAAAGAAGAAATCGTCGGCAAAGAAGAGCGCCGGCAAGAAGCCGGCCGCCAAAAAGGCGAAGGCAAAGGCGAAGCCGAAGCGCAAGGCCGCCCCCAAGAAGGCGGAGCCAGCCCCGAGCCTGGTCACGCCGTCCACCTGGCCGATTTTCGGCGGCGGTGGCAGCGGATCCGGCAGCCAGGGCGGCAGCGGGACCTAAGGTCTCGGTCTGCCTCAATAACGGCCCCGCACCCTGGGTGCGGGGCCTCGTATTCGTGCGGTCGGGACCGCGATGAAGAAGCCCGCCCCCAAACGACGAGCGACGCGCCGCAAGGCGGCCGTCCGCAAGCCGCCGGCCAAGGCGCGAAGCACGTTGTCACGCAGCCGGCGCGGCGCTCAAACGAAATTGGCGTCTCCTGTTATTCCGAAAGGCATTGCGGTCACCGGCAAGCCCGGTCCGCGCTATGGCGAAATCCTGACGCCGCACGCACTCGCCTTTCTTGCCGATCTGCACCGCCGTTTCGAGCCGCGGCGCCGGAAACTGCTGGCCGCGCGGGCCGCGGGCCAAAAGCGCTACGACACTGGCGCGCTGCCGGATTTCCTGCCCAAGACCAAGGACATTCGCGAACGCGACTGGACGGTGGCGCCGATCCCCCGGGATGTGCGCGACCGCCGGGTCGAGATCACCGGTCCGGTCGATCGCAAGATGATCGTCAATGCGCTCAATTCCGGAGCCAACGTGTTCATGGCGGATTTCGAGGACGCCAATGCGCCGACCTGGGGCAACAACATCGAAGGCCAGATCAATCTGAAAGATCGTTGGCAAGGCAAGATCGACTTCACCGACCGCAGCACCGGCAAGCACTATAAAGTTGGAAAAAACCCCGCGGTGCTGATCGTGCGCCCGCGCGGCTGGCATCTGCCCGAGGCGCATCTTACCGTGGACGGTGAGCCGATCTCCGGCTCGCTGTTCGATTTCGGGCTCTATTTCCTTCACAACGCCAAGGCGCAGATCGCCCAAGGCACCGGGCCCTATTTCTATCTGCCGAAGCTGGAGACCCATCAGGAGGCGCGGTTGTGGAACGACATCTTTCTGCACGCGCAGAAGACGCTCGGGCTGCCCAAAGGCACGATCAAGGCGACGGTGCTGATCGAGACGCTGCCGGCGGCCTTCGAGATGGATGAGATCCTGTGGGAGTTGCGCGACCACGTTCTCGGTCTCAATGCCGGACGCTGGGACTACATTTTCTCCTTCATCAAGAAATTCGCCAAGAATCCGGACTATGTGCTGCCCGACCGCGTGCAGGTGGTGATGGGGGAAGCCTTCCTCGGCGCCTATGCCGCGCTCTTGGTGCGGACCTGTCACCGGCGCGGCGCTTTCGCCATGGGCGGCATGGCGGCGCAGATTCCGGTCAAGAACGATCCCAAGGCCAACGACGCAGCCTTCGCCAAGGTGCGCGCCGACAAGGAGCGCGAAGTGCGCGACGGCTATGACGGCACCTGGGTGGCGCATCCCGATCTGGTCCCGGTCGCCAAGGATGTGTTCGATCGCATGATGCCGCAGCCGAACCAGCTTTCCCGCGTGCGCCTGCATGTGCGGGTGCTGCGCGACGACCTGCTGAAAATCCACGAGGGCAGCAAGACCGAGGACGGCTTCCGCCTCAACACCCGCGTCGGCGTGCAATATATCGAAGCCTGGCTGCGCGGTCGCGGCGCGGTGCCGATCTACAATCTGATGGAGGACGCGGCCACCGCCGAAATCTCGCGCGCGCAGATCTGGCAATGGATCAAATACGGAGTCGTGCTCGACAGCGGCGAGACGGCGACGCCGCAATTCTTCGAACGCGCGCTGAAAGAAGAGATGGAGCGGGTCAAGCGTGAGATCGGCGCCAAGGCCTTTGCCAAGGGCCGCTTCCCCGAAGCGATCGCGCTGTTCCGGCAGGTTTCGCTGGCGCCGGAATTCGTCGATTTCCTGACGCTGCCGGCCTATGAGCTGATTGTTTAATAACGCCGCTCTCGGCTTAACTGCTGGACTTGGTAAAACGCCAGGCCCGCGATCAGGGTGCCGACCAGAACGAAGTTGATGATCACGACCACATTGGTGATGGCCAGCGCCCAAGGCGAAACGGCGAGCCAGGCGCCGAGCGCAACGTTGATCCATTCCTCCCACGGGCGGAAAACGGTCAGGGTCACGGCCTCGGCCAGCACCACCAGGAATCCGACAATGACGGCGTTGCGGGTGGCGACCGGGTCATAGTGGAACACCAGAATCCAGGGCGACAGGATCAGCCAGATGCCGAGCGCCCAGTCGCACCAGTCTTCCCATTGTTTGGGCGGCGTGAATGCGGCGGACGCCATTGCAAGCTCCCTTAAGAGGTGCTGTCACCCCTGATCACGCCGCCTTGGCGGCTCCCGGCTTCTCCACCTTTACGCCGCCGCCCTCGGTCAGCATCACCTTGTTGAGCAGCTTAACCAGCGCATAGACCGATTCAATGGCCGGCGCCGGGGTGTTGGTGAGCCTGGCCATTTCCAGGATCGAGCCGATCAATGCCTCGGTCTCGAGCGAACGGCCGGCTTCCACGTCCTGCAGCATCGAGGTCTTGTGGGCGCCCACGCTCTCGGCGCCCTGGATGCGCTTGTCGATGCTGACGCGGAATTTCACACCGAGTTTTTCGGCGATGTCCTGCGCCTCTTTCATCATCTGGGCGGCCAGCGCGCGGGTCTCGGCGAACTGGCAGATGTCGACCAGGGTGGCGTGCGTGAGCGCGCTGATCGGATTGAAGGATAGATTGCCCCAGGCCTTCAGCCAGATTTCTGAACGGATGTCCTTCAGCACACGCGACTTGAGCCCGGCTTTGACGAACACGTCGTGCAAGCGCTTGACCCGTTCGGTCTCCTTGCCGTCGAGTTCGCCCACCGGAAAGCGGTCGCCCTCCACATGATGGATGACCCCCGGCGCGGTCACCGCCGCCGCTGGATAGACCACGCAGCCGATCAGGCGGTTGGCGTCGACCTTCTTGGTCAGAATTCCAGTCGGGTCGAGACTTTGCAGGCGCTGATTGTCGTATTGGCCGCCGAGTTTCTGGAAGTACCACCACGGCAGGCCGTTCTGCACCGTCAACACCATGGTGTCGGGACCGAGCAGCGTGTCGATGTCGCGCGCCACCTGGTCGAGGTAATGCGCCTTGACCGCGAGCACGATCAAATCCTGCTTGCCGGCGTTGGCCGCATGACCGACCGCCTTCACCTTGGCGGTGTCGACCTTGCCGTCATGCCATTCGAGCTGCAGCCCGTTCTTCTGGATGGCGGCGAGATGGGCGCCCTGGTCGATCACCGTCACATCGTTGCCGGCGAGCGCGAACTTCGCCGCCATCAATCCACCGATGGCGCCGGCGCCGATCACGCAGATGCGCATTGGCTTCGGCGGTTCGCCGAACAGATACGGGCTCGGCAGCACCTGGTCGAACGTGTTGGACAGTGTGCCGACGCCGTCGATCACGATGTCGACCGTGTTGCTGGCCGCCGCCATCACGCCGGCGCCGAGCGAGGTGCCGCAGGCGATCACGTCGCCCGGCATCAGGGTCATGTCCTTGGAGACCGCGGCGACCAGCTTGTAGGGCGGGAAGAACATGTCCGCGACCGGATAGTTCTGCACTTCCTTGCCGTTGAGCACGGTGCGGATCACCAGCTTGGCCGGATCGGCATCGGTGGTGACGACAGGGCCGAAGACGCCGAACGTGTCGAAGCTCTTGGCGCGCGTCCACTGATCGAAGGTGGGAAACTTCTTCATCAGGTCGACGGCGGTGACGTCGTTCACGCAGGTGTAACCGAAGATGTAATCTCTCGCTTCCGCCTCGCTGACGTTGAAGCATTTCTTGCCGATGACCACGCCGAGCTCGCCTTCGTAGACGATGCGGCCGTCATAGGTCGGCGGCCGGCGGATCGGCTCACCGGCGGGATGATAGGCGTTGGGCGCCTTGAGAAAGTAGAGCGGCTCGGTCGGTTTCTGGAAATCGTTCTTGGCGGCGAGCTGGTGGAAGTTATTCCACAGGCAGATCATCTTCGACGGATCGCAGGGCGTGAGCACCTTTACGTTGCTGAGCTTGACGCTCTCGCCGGTCGGCTTGGCGCCCGCGAACATGTCGCCGGAGTGCACGGCAATCGTGCCGTCCTGCAACGTCCCGAATCCGATCTGGCCGTTGCGTTCGAACCTGATCCACTGCGCCATGACGTGACCTCCAACCGGGGTAGTCCGCCCTCAATGGGGCATTGCGGGGCCTGCTTCAACTGGCTCGTCGGCCGCCCAGGCGCGCCCCTTGTTGCCGTCCCAGGCGCCTAAACTGTGCTCCAATTACAACACCGGGATTCTTTCCATTCAAGTCACCCGGATTCGCCCAAAAATGCAGCAGTTGACGCGGCTTTCGCCTTGCCCCGCATTCTCGGCCTGTTGTTAAATTTGCACGGCTTGGAGCCATACAGGGCGATTGCACCCAATCGGCGTTGCAATTGACTAAACCGCGCCGTTCCGGGTGGCGTCAACAAAGGGGCTTACAATGAAAAAAGTAGTCTTGTCGGCAGTGGCCGCAGCGCTGTGTGCGACGCCAGCGCTGGCGGCGGATGTGGCGGTGGTGCGTAAGGCGGTGCAGGCGCCGGCGCCTGTGAGCATGTGGGACTGGGCATTCGGCGGCGCCACCATGACGGACTACAATTTCCGGGGCATTTCGCAGTCCGACCGCGGCCCGTCCGCGACGGTCTATTCGGAGACCCGTCTCAATATCAATCCGAATCTGCAATTCTATGTCGGCTCGCAATACTGGGCGGTGAAGCTGCCGACGACGCCGACTGCCGAGGTGGACTTCTACGGCGGCATCCGGCCGACCTTCGGCCCGCTCGCCTTGGATTTCGGCTTCATCTACTACTACTACCCGCGCGAAAATCAGGTCTTCCTCGATCCGGGCACGGGCGGGCTCGGCAACCCGCTGATTCCGGGCGCCATCGCCTTCACCAAGGCCGATACCGACTTCTGGGAAGTCTATGGCAAGGCGACCTATGAAGTTTCCAAGGACATGTTCTGGATCGGCGGCTACGTTTATTATTCGCCGAGCTGGCTGAACACCGGCGCGCCCGGCACCTATGCCGGCGGCACCGTCAAGTTCAACCTGCCGAACTTCAACGCGCCGATCTTCGGTCAAGTCGGCTGGTATGTGTCGGGTGAGGCGGCCCGCTACTGGCTCGGCACCACCGACGCGTTCTTCGGCAACATCGATCTGCCGGACTACACCTACTGGAACGCGGGCGTGGCCTTCACCTGGAAGGTGGCGACCCTCGACCTGCGCTATCACGACACCAGCGCCAACACGACCCAGTGCTTCGTCCTGACCGGTGACCTGCGCGGCCTGCCGGGCGGCGGCGGCACCGTCGGCCAGTCGAACTGGTGCTCCTCGGCGTTCATTGCCATGCTCAAGTTCGACCTGACGCTGGCGAACCTGAAGTAATAGCGCCGGAATATTGATTACGGGCGGCTGCCGAATATGGCGGCCGCCCGTTGCTTTTCAGCTATCCGGCTGACGTCTCGATCGCACTCTCCCGCACCCTGGAGCGGTCACCGTCGCGTGTGAGCGTCAATCGGCGGCGGTGGAATGCGGCAAGCGTCGCGCGGTGACCGATAGAGACAATGGTCGTGCCCGGCAGCCGCTCTTGCAGCAGGCGGTAGAGCGCGGCTTCCGCCGGCTCGTCGAGCGAAGCGGTAGCCTCGTCGAGGAACAAGTAGTCGGGCGCCTGCAACAGCGCGCGGGCGATGGCGAGCCGTTGCTGCTCGCCAATCGACAGCATCCGGTTCCAATGCGCCTCCTCGTCGAGACGCCGGGCGAGGTCGGGCAGTCCGACGGCGGTGATCGCTTCGATCAACTGGTCCCGGTTGAAATGACCGGCTTCCGCCGGATAGGTCACCGCGACAGCGAGTGTCGCCACCGGGAAGTACGGCCGCTGCGGCAACATCATCACCCGGGCAGCGCGCGGCACCGTCACCCGGCCGGCGCCGAACGGCCAGATCCCGGCGATGGCCCGGAACAATGAGGACTTGCCCGAGCCGGACGGCCCGGACACCAGCATCCGGTCGTCGGGAGGAATCACGATCTTGTCCGCCGCCACCAGCGGCGTGCCATTCGGCAGCCGGACCAGCAGGTCGTCGATAGCAATCTCAGGCTCGCTGTCGCGCTCGGCGATCTGGATCGCCGGTTGGCGCGTCGCCGTCGCCTGCGCCTGCGCGATCGCCGCGTCGAACCCATCCAGCCGGTCGATCACCGCGCGCCATTCGGCGAGCTCCCGATAGACGGTGATGATGATCGAGAGTGCTTCCTGTACGCTGGCAAAGGCCGAGGCGGTCTGCATCAGCCCGCCCAGCTGAATGCGTCCGGCGAAATAGGCCGGACTGACCACGATGAAAGGAAACACGACCGATGCCTGCGAATAGCTGGCGGTCAGGAAGGTGAGCTTCTTCAAGCGCCGCATGATCAGCCACCAATTGCCGATCACCTTGCCGAACCGGTCGAACAAACGCTCCTGCTCCGCGGTCTCGCCCTTGAGCAATGCGACCTGCTCGGAATTCTCCCGCACCCGCACCAGATTAAAGCGGAAATCGGCTTCGTAGCGCTGCTGCAGGAAATTGAGCCCGATCAGCGGCGAGCCGATGAAATGCGTGAGCGCGGTGCCAAGCGCCGCATAGACAACGGCGATCCAGAGCAGATAGCCGGGGATGCCGACATCGTAGCCGAACACGGTGAGCGGTGCGTCCGCCGACAGTGTCCAGAGGATGGCGGCGAACGAGATCAGTGTGACGAAGGCGCCTAAGAGCCGCAGCCCGATAAAAAGTCCGCGCTCCACGAACAGATTGACGTCATCGGCAATGCGCTGGTCCGGGTTGTCGGCGGCGTCGCCGAGAAGCTGCATCCGGTAATGAGTGGCGCCGTCAAGCCAGTGGCCGAGGTAGCGGCGGGTCATCCAGGTGCGCCAGCGGATCTGCAGCCATTGCCGCAGATAGAGCTGATAGACCGCAAGCACGATGAAAGTCGCCGCCAGGACGGAAAAAAACAGCAACTCACGGACGAAGACGTCCCAGTTGCGATCCTGCAGTGCGTTGTAGAACCGCGCGTTCCATTGATTGATCAGCACTGTGATGCCGACGATCGTCAGCTCGATGGCGATCACCGCTGCGAGCAGGACGCGGCCCATCCAGCGGTCCTCGGAAAAGAAATACGGCTTGGCGAGCCGCCAGATGACGGCGAATGTGACGAAACGGCGCGGCACGGCGGTCTCCTATCGGTGTCCGGCCGGTTTGCAGGCCCGGCGGGCGGATCGTGCAATCAATAGCGCGTAATCCGAGGCGAAATGGCGGATTTGGCCAACGGCAATTGGGCTTTGGGTCCTTTTTTTTCCGGAGGGGAGCGATCCGCCATGCAGCCGGTAGGAGGCTTGTGCGGCGGACCCAATCCATCCAAACTATGCCCAGGACCGCTGGAATACGGAGGCCCGTTCCGCGGTTGATCAAATCGAGCGGCTCACATGAAGGCCGCCGCAAAAATTTCTCAAGCGAGGGAGGAGTTCCTCATGTCCACCGAGAAATCGCGT
Organism: Xanthobacteraceae bacterium; assembly: GCA_046714775.1. Taxonomy (GTDB): domain Bacteria; phylum Pseudomonadota; class Alphaproteobacteria; order Rhizobiales; family Xanthobacteraceae; genus VAZQ01. The sequence goes on from JBKKAF010000032.1 coordinate 10,548, forward strand.
ACGTCCAAAGCCACGACCCGGCGCAAATTCCTGGTCGCGGCGGGCGCAACCGGCGCTGCGACGATTGCCATGCCGCAAGTCTCGCGCGCCCAGACCGTCAACTGGAAATATCAATCGACTTGGCCGACCAAGGACATCTTCCACGAGATGGCCGCCGACTATGCCAAGAAGGTCAACGACATGTCGGGCGGACGGCTTCGCCTCGAAGTGCTCGCCGCTGGCGCCGTGGTGCCGGCTTTCCAAATGCAGGACGCGGTGCAAGCCGGCATCCTCGATGGCGGCCACGCCGTCTGCGCCTATTGGTACGGCAAGCACAAAGCCTATTCGCTGTTCGGCACGCCGCCGTCCTTCGGATGGGACGCCCATGGCTTCCTCGGCTGGTTCTACCACGGCGGCGGCGAGGCGCTCTACAAGGAGCTGGTCAACGACATCCTCAAGCTCAACCTTGTCGGCTTCCTCTACTTCCCGATGCCGACCCAGCCGCTCGGCTGGTTCAAGAAAGAGGTCAAGAGCATCGACGACTTCAAGGGCATGAAGTACCGCACCGTGGGATTGTCCGCCGACCTGTTCAAGGAGATGGGCGCAGCGGTCACCATCCTGCCGGGCGGCGAGATCGTGCCGGCGATGGATCGCGGTCTGCTCGACGCGGCCGAGTTCAACAATCCGTCGTCCGACATCGTGCTCGGCTTCCCGGACGTGTCGAAGTTCTACATGATGGGCAGCCACCATCAGCAGGCGGAGTCGTTCGAGGTCATCTTCAACAAGGCCAAGTACGACGCGCTGCCGGCCGAATTGAAGGCGATCCTGCGCAACGCCGCCTTCGCGGCCACTTCCGATCAGCTCGCGCTGGCCTATGACCGTTATTCGAAAGACCTCGAAGCGATCCGGAAGCGCGGCGTCAACGTGATCAAGACCGGCGACGCGGTGCTCAGCGGGCAGCTCAAGCTCTGGGACAAGGTGATCGCCGATCAGTCGAAGGAGCCGTTCTTCAAGAAAGTGATCGACTCGCAGAAGGATTGGGTGAAGCGCACCGGCGCCTATCTGCAGGTCAACAATCTCGACAGCAACGCGCTCAACGCGGCGTACAAGCACTTCTTCGGCTAACAAGAACGGCGAGCCCGCACGGACTTAGTCGGTTCGTGCGGGTCTTGCACCGCCCATCATCAAAAACGGGCGTGAGCGGGGCGGCGGCGAGGCCATGAACCGGGTTTTGCTCTGGGTTGATCAGCTCAGCACCTGGGTCGGCAAGACTGCCGGCTGGTGCATCCTCATTCTGACTTTCACCACCAGCTACGAAGTCTTCATGCGCTACTTTTTCCTGGCGCCGACCGAATGGGCGTTCGATGCCAGTTACATCCTCTACGGCACGCTGTTCATGCTGGCGGGCGCCTATACGTTGTCGCGCAACGCCCATGTGCGCGGCGATTTCATCTACCGCTCCTGGCCGCCGCGCCGGCAGGCGACCATGGACCTGGTGCTCTATTTCCTGTTCTTTTTTCCCGGCATGCTGGCCTTCGTCTATGCCGGTTATCACTACGCCCGGCTGTCCTGGATGATAAGCGAGCGCTCGGCGGCCAGCCCGTTCGGACCGCCGGTCTATCATTTCAAAACCCTGATCCCGATCGTCGGCGTGCTCATGGTCATGCAGGGCGTGGTCGAAGTGATCCGTTGCGTGCAGTGTATTCGTACCGGAACATGGCCCAACCGGCTGCACGACGTGGAAGAGCTCGACAAGATCATCCTCGAAAAGGCCGAGCACGGCGAATTGGAAGTGGTCAAGGAACTCGAAGAAATCGGCGCGAGGAAAGGGGCGATCTGATGTTCGGGTTGGGGAACCCCGAGTTGGGCGTGTTGATGCTCTTCTTGTTCGTCATTTTCATCATGTTCGGGTTTCCGATTGCCTTCACCTTGATGGCGCTCGGCGTGTTCTTCGGCTACTTCGCGATGGGCGACCTGGTGTTCAACCTGCTCGTCCAGCGCACCTATTCGGTGATGACCAACGACGTGCTGATCTCGATTCCGCTGTTTGTGTTCATGGGATACGTGATCGAGCGCGCCAACATCCTCGACCGCCTGTTTCGCTCCTTGCAGCTGGCCGCCGGGCCGATGCCGGCCTCGCTCGCGCTCGCGACGCTTGCCACCTGCGCTTTGTTCGCCACCGCAACCGGCATTGTCGGCGCCGTGGTGACGCTGATGGGTCTGCTGGCCTTTCCCGCGATGTTGCGGGCCGGTTACGACGTGAAGCTCTCCGCCGGCGTGGTCTGTGCCGGCGGCTGCCTCGGCATCCTCATTCCGCCGAGCGTCATGCTGATCCTCTATGGCGCCACCGCCGGCGTCTCCGTGGTGAAACTCTATGCCGGCGCATTCTTCCCGGGTCTCATGCTGGCCGGGCTCTACATGCTGTTTGTTATCATCATGAGCATGCTCAATCCATCGCTGGCGCCCAAGCTGCCGCCGGAGGAGCGCAATGTCCCGTTGGGCACTGTCGCGAAAGCGCTGACCATCTCTTTCCTCCCGCTCGCCGGTCTGATCGCCGCCGCGCTCGGTTCGATCATCTTCGGGCTGGCGACGCCGTCGGAGGCCGCCGCCATGGGCTCGCTCGGCGCGTTGCTGATGGCGGTAGGATATGGCGCGGACTATTCGCGGCTGTGGGCGCGCATCCTGATCCAAGTCTACGGCGTGATCGCCGGCGCGTTCCTGATCTATATGATCATCTGCGGTTTCACCGCCTACAGCGTAGATCGCCGCGCCATCCTGTTCGTATTTTCGCTCACGCTGCTGGTCGGCCTGGTGCTGATACCCAAGACTTCCTTCAAACTGGCGCAACTGAGAGAAGCCGTGTTCCTCACGGCCCGCACCACCGCGATGGTCTGCTGGCTGTTCATCGGCTCGTTCACCTTCTCAGCGGTGTTCGCCTATCTCGGCGGCCACGAGCCGATCGAGAAATTCGTCCTCGCGATGAATTTGTCGCCGCTCGGGTTCATGATTCTCGCTCAAGTCATCATCTTCATCCTGGGCTGGCCGCTGGAGTGGACCGAGATCATCGTGATTTTCATGCCGATCTTCCTGCCGCTGCTGAAGACCTTCGACGTCGATCCGCTGTTCTTCGGCCTGCTGGTGGCGCTCAATATCCAGACCTCGTTCCTGTCGCCGCCGGTCGCCATGGCGCCGTTCTATCTCAAGGGCGTCGCGCCGAGCTGGGTCAACATCAACGATATCTTCCGCGGCGTCCTGCCGTTCATGTTCATCGTCATCGTCGCGATGATCATGCTGTACACATTCCCGCAGATCGGCCTTTGGCTGCCGACGCAGGTCTATCGCTGAGAGCGCGGGATCGGAGGGGCAATGCTTTCTGTGACTGTCGGAGCGGTCGTGCTGGTACTGACCGTAATCTTTTTTTGGTATTGCCTCCCGCGCGGCGGCAAGCATCATCGCTTCGTCGGCACCGAGGCGGAGCCATATGTGGGCGTCGCCTTCTGCGCGGCGATTGCGCTCGGCTGCACCCTGCTGCTGTCCGGGGTCATTAACCTGATGAGCGCCTCCTAGGGCGCCCAGATCTCCGCCCCAAAGCAAACGCCGCCCTCTCGCGAGGGCGGCGTTTTTATTCGGACAATGTTACGCCGCGTCCGGCGGGGCGCCGAGGGTCTGCTTGAAGAATGGCACGGTGCGGCTCCAGGCCAGATCGGCGGATGGTTTATGGTAGCGCGCCGCATTGGTGTCGGCGTTGAAGGAGTGATTGGCGCCTTCATACATGTGGACCGTGTAGCGCTTGTTGTTCGCCTTTAGCGCCGTCTCGTAGGCAGCAATCCCGGCGTTGATACGCTGGTCGAGGCCGGCATAGTGCAGCAAAAGCGGAGCGCGGATCGCCGCCACCTTATCGGCCAGCGGCTGCTCGCCATAATACACCACCGCGGCATCGAGCTCGGGACTGTCGGTCGCCATCCGGTTGACCACGCCGCCGCCCCAGCAGAAGCCGACTGCACCGACCTTGCCGGTCGATTCCGGGTGCTGCTTGAGGAATGGCACCGCCGCCATTGCCGCGGCGATCATGTCCTCGCGCGGAGTCTTGGCATGCGCGTCGCGCGCGGCGTCATCGTTGGACGGCGTACCGCCGCTGACCGAGAGCAGATCGGGCGCCAGCGCCAGGAATCCCTCGGCTGCCAACCGCCGGGCGACATCCTCGATGTGCGGATTGAGGCCGCGGCTCTCATGGATGACCACGATCGCCGGCCGTTTGCCTTTGGATTTCGGGCGCGCGAGATAGGCGTTGATCTTGCCGTTGGGGGAATCATAGGAGGTTCGGTCAATGGCCAGCCGCCCGTCGTCCGGCGCGATGAAGGCGGCCTGCGCATAATCGTTCTGCAGCAGCGGCAACAGCGCCGTGGCAGCAGCGGTCGACCCGGCGAGCGCCGCCAAGCGATCGAGAAAGTCGCGGCGGTTGATCAGCCCGTGCGTGAAGCTGTCGTAGAGATTGATGATTTTCTGGTCCATGGGCGCTCCCGTCGCTGGCGGCTTGCAAGCCGACGTTTCCTCCCCGATCGCGAGGAGCCATGCGCTCCTCGCCCGCCTGTGTGGATGATGCCGTCAGGCCGATCGCTCAGAACTTGATCATGTCGAATTTTGTCAGCGTCACATTGTTGGAAACGCCCGGCGCGCGCGCCAAAAGCCAAACCACCGCCTGCTCGGCATAGGCATTTTCCGAGGACGCGCCGTCTACCGGGACGACGACCTTGATACCCAGAAATGCCGCTTGGCTCGACGTATAGAGGATGGCGCCGTGCGCGGCGGTACCGACCGGAATGATCGTGGTGATGCCCTTGTCCTTGAGGATCTTTTCCAGGTCGGTGCGCACGAATTTTTCCGCAACCGTGCCGGTGATGAGCTGCTCGCCCTGCTTGGGGGCCACCTGAGGCAGAATGTCGGCGGCGGTGCCCTTGCCGGGCACGGTGTGAATGATCGTCACGCCCTTCGCCCGCGCGTCTTCGATCAGTTTTGCGATGGCCGGGACGGACGCGACACAACGCGGGCGGCGCTCGTTGTTGCAAGAACCCTTGACGATATCGAGCACGAGAAGCGCGGTGGTCTTAGGGTCGATGGTGACCGCCTTCAGCTCGGGCGCCGGCTCGGGCTTCACGCTCGCCCATTCGTCGATGATGGTTGCGTTTGCGTTGCTGCTCGCGATGCCGGCGGCGAATGCCATGACACTGGCCGCAACAACAATGGACGGTACAAGCCTGCGGGCGTTTCTCATTCTCAACCTCCCTTACTCTCTCTCTGCATGTTAGGCGCGAAGCGGGCGGATCATGGCGATAGGCCACAGGGGTGTCAAAGCCGCTGCCCCGTGAAACTTCGACGCGGGTGGCCGGCCAGCGCGACCGGCCCGCATTAGAAACTAACGAACGGAGAGTGCCGTTTATTCCCGCCCCGGAGATAGAAATCGGACCGCGATGGGCGGCGAGGTTGATCACAAGAAATTGAGGACGGCCAGCCCGGACATCTTGCGAGCCGGGCCGGTTGCACCGCAGATGGTCGCCGCATTGGCCGTGGCGGCGGCCGCCGGCCGCCGCGTCTATTTTCCGCGTCATGGAGAACAGCATGTATGGTTCCGCGTCCCTCTGCCGGGTAAGTGGTTTATTGGCCGTGGTCATGACGGCGGTTTTGGCCGCAGCCGCGCCGGCGCGGGCGGATGCCGGCTTTCCGTTCGATACCGAGCTTCTGCTCGACGCCGATCCGATGCGCGGGTCGAAACGGGTGCCGATCCTCACGGTCGGACCGAAGGGCGACACCTTGATCGAGCTATGGTGCAACAGCGTGCAGTCGCAATTCGTCGTGGTCGACGACACGCTCACCATCCTGACGACCGGGCAAAAGAGCGAGCGGCAATGCGATCCGGAGCGCATGCGCGCCGACGAGGAACTGCTGGCGGCGCTGCTCGAGGTGACCGGCTGGCGCTGGGAGAACGACCTGCTGGTGCTGCGCGGCGGCCGGCCCGGGCGCTTTCGCCGAAGCACGCACTGACAAGGCTGCTCTCTGCGACGGACGATCTAGAACCGTCGGCCGGGCCCCGGTGCTTGAAAAGAAAGGGCGCGGCCGAAGCCGCGCCCTGTCGTGATAACCCGGCGTCGAGGTCTGGTTAGAAACCCATTCCGCCCATTCCGCCACCACCGCCACCGGGCATGGCCGGCGCCGCATCCTTCGGCAGTTCCGCGACCATGGCTTCGGTGGTCACCAAAAGGCCGGCGACCGAGGCGGCATCTTGCAACGCCGCGCGCACGACCTTGGCCGGGTCGATGATGCCCTTGGCGACCATATCGACATATTCCTCGGTCTGCGCATCGAAGCCGAAGGTCTCAGACTTGTTCTCGGTGATCTTGCCGACCACGATCGAGCCCTCGACCCCGGAATTCTCTGCGATCTGGCGGATCGGAGCTTCCAGCGCCTTCAGCACGATATTGATGCCGGCCTGCACGTCGGCATTGTCGTTGGTGAGCTTGCCGACCGCCTTCTTGGCGCGCAGCAGCGCAACGCCGCCGCCCGGCACGACGCCTTCCTCGACCGCGGCGCGGGTGGCGTTTAGCGCGTCCTCGACGCGATCCTTCTTCTCCTTCACCTCGATCTCGGTGGCGCCGCCGACGCGGATGATCGCAACGCCGCCCGCGAGCTTGGCCAGCCGCTCCTGCAGCTTTTCCTTGTCGTAGTCCGAGGTGGTCTCCTCGATCTGCGCCTTGATCTGGCCGATGCGCGCCTCGATCTCCTTCTTCTTGCCGGCGCCACTGACGACGGTGGTCTTTTCTTTCTCGATGATCACCTTCTTGGCGCGGCCGAGCATGGCGAGCGTGACGTTGTCCAGCTTGATGCCGAGGTCTTCCGAGATCAACTGGCCGCCGGTCAGGATCGCGATGTCCTCCAGCATGGCCTTGCGGCGGTCGCCGAAGCCCGGCGCCTTGACCGCTGCCACCTTCAATCCGCCGCGCAGCTTGTTGACCACCAGCGTGGCAAGCGCCTCGCCTTCGACGTCCTCGGCGATGATCACCAGCGGCTTGCCCGATTGCACCACGGCTTCCAGCACCGGCAGCATCGCCTGCAGGCCCGAGAGCTTCTTCTCGTGCAGCAGCACGTAGGCGTCTTCCAGCTCGGCTACCATCTTCTCGGCGTTGGTGATGAAGTAGGGCGAGAGATAGCCGCGGTCGAACTGCATGCCTTCGACGATCTCGACCTCGGTCTCCAGCGACTTCGCCTCTTCGACCGTGATGACGCCTTCGTTGCCGACCTTCTGCATCGCCTGGGCGATCATCTTGCCGATATTGGCGTCGCCGTTCGAGGAGATGGTGCCGATCTGGGCGATCTCGGCGGAGGACTGCACTTTCTTGGCGCGCTTCTCGATGTCGCCGACCACGGCGGCCACCGCAATGTCGATGCCGCGCTTGAGATCCATCGGGTTCATGCCGGCGGCAACCGACTTGGCGCCTTCGCGGACGATCGCCTGCGCCAGCACGGTGGCGGTGGTGGTGCCGTCGCCGGCCAGGTCATTGGTCCTTTGGGCGACTTCGCGCACCATCTGCGCGCCCATGTTCTCGAACTTGTCCTCGAGCTCGATCTCCTTGGCGACGGTGACGCCGTCCTTGGTGATGCGCGGGGCGCCGAAGCTCTTGTCGAGCACGACATTGCGGCCCTTGGGGCCGAGCGTCACCTTCACCGCATTGGCAAGGATGTCGACGCCGCGCAGCATCTTGTCGCGCGCGTCGGTGGAGAATTTCACTTCTTTGGCAGCCATTTCGGTTACTCCGTTTCTATCTCGACCCTCATCCTGAGGAGGCGCCATAGCAGGCGCAGCCTGCGTAAACTTGGCTGCGTGCGCCGTCTCGAAGGATGCGGTCGAAGGCTTTCAGGGCCTCGTCCTTCGAGACGCGCCCCTCGGGCGCTGCTCAGGACGAGGATTTAAAATCAGGCGACCACGCCCATGATGTCGGACTCCTTCATGATCAGGAGTTCCTCGCCGTCGAGCTGCACCTCGGTGCCCGACCACTTGCCGAACAGCACACGGTCGCCGGCCTTGACGTCCGGCTTGATCACCTTGCCGGCTTCGTCGCGTCCGCCGGGGCCGATGGCGATCACTTCGCCTTCCTGCGGCTTCTCCTTGGCGGTGTCGGGAATGATGATGCCGCCCTTGGTCTTTTCCTCGGCCTTGATGCGGCGCACGACCACGCGGTCATGCAAGGGACGAAAACTGGTCTTGGCCATTGCAACCTCATACAGCGCCGGTGGCGCGTTAAACCGTTGATTTATTAGCTCAATTTTTGGATGCCTAGCACTCTATGTTAGCGAGTGCCAACGGCTCGGACATAGGTCTCCCACGCCAACCTGTCAAGCTGCGGGCAAAAGCGGGCTGGCGGGCAGGCCCTCCGTCAGCCCCGCCGCCCCACATCCGCCTTGCGGCCGTCTCATCCTGACCGCCGCAATCGCCATTCGGGCGCTAGTCCGTGCTCGGGCAGGGGCTTTGCCGCCGGTTATCTGACCGTCGGGGGGCTAGGCCGCCTTGCGGAGTCGTTAACCCTGAAACGGTTACAAGCTTCGGGGATTGTATTGGACGCGGCGTCTCGTCTGCCCGCCGCGGCGCCTGTGTGAGGGGATGGCATAGTCATGGGGACACCTAACCGCGTTTCGCCGTTCATTGCGACGGTTTTGGCTTTGTCGGCGGTGGCGCTGGCGGGCTGCGGCACCTTCTCGTCGCCGCAGCCGGAGCCGACGCTCAGCCAGCCGATGCCGGCGCCCGAAATTCCCGCCACCATCCGCGCCTCCGAGATCGTCGGGCGCTGGGGCTATGCCGCCTTTCACAAGCCGGAGGACCGCCCGCGCACCGAGAACAATGCGCGCGGCCAATGCCGCCAGCCGTTCGTGATCGGGCAGGGGCCGAGCGGCGGCGTCATGATGTATCTCGCCGACCAAACCGAACTGACCGAGCTGCGGCTCAAGGGCAGCCAGGGCGGGCGCAATTATATCGGTCCCGCGGGCGAAGCCGGCGGCCCGCAGGACCGGGAGATCGTCTCGTTCGACGGCCGGGTCATGGTGCTGCGTTTTGTCGAACCGGATGTCGCCGGCCGCTACGGCACCGGAGTGTTCGTGCGTTGCGCGCCGGGTCCGGCGGGCGCCGGAGCCGGCGCCGCGCCGCGTCCCAAAAATGGCGCGAAGTCTGGCCCGAAGACCGGCGCGAAGACCAGCAGCACGGCGAAATGACCGTCACCATCTGGCACAATCCGAAATGCACGACCTCGCGCAAAGTTCTGGAGACGATTCGCGCCAAGGGGGTCGAGCCGCACATCGTCGAATATCTGGAAACGCCGCCGAGCGCAGCCGAGATCAAGGCAGCGCTCAAGCAGATGGGGCTCAAGCCGCGCGAACTGTTGCGCCGGCGCGGCACGCCTTTTGAGGAACTTGGGCTGGACGATCCCAAACGCAGCGATGCGGAGCTGATCGCCGCCATGGCCGCGCATCCAATCCTGATCGAGCGGCCGGTGGTGTTCGCCAACAAGGGCGCGCGGCTCTGCCGCCCGCCGGAGCGGGTGCAGGAGATACTGTAGTGGAGGCGCCACGGCTGCGCGCGGTGCCGCTCGCCGCCTGGGAGCGTGACGGGCTCAAGGCCGCTCTCCTGGGAGCCGGTCTGCCGGCCGGCGACGTCGACCGCGAGGATCGCCTGTTCTGGCGCTTCGAGCAGGCCGACGACATGCCGGCCGGGTTCGGCGGCCTGGAAATCCACGGCTCCGATGCGCTGCTGCGCTCGATCGTGACACTACCGCCGTTGCGCCGGCGCGGCATTGGCGCGGCCATTATCGCTCTACTCGAGCAGGAAGCCGCACTACACGGTTGCCGGACGGTCTATCTGCTGACCACGGCGGAAGCCGAGCTTTTCACCAAGCTCGACTATGCGGCCTGCGCGCGCGAGACGGCGCCCGCGGCGATCCGCGCCAGCGAGCAGTTCGCGGCGCTCGGTCCGGCCGATGCCGTGCTGATGGTCAAGCAGCTGAAATAAACCCGCATTCCCGGATGAACCACTGACCTGCACCGCGCTCACGCCGATTCAGCACCCCGGCGAGCTTTATTCCAGCGTCGGGTTCATCGTTACCAACCTGTCACGCCCGGCCGAGTGCGTCACCGCCTTCTACAATCAGCGCGGCACGGCAGAACAACACATCAAGGAGGGCAAGAGCGCGCTGAAGTGGACGCGGCTGTCATGCTGCTCGCTCACCGCCAACGCGTCCGGCTTCAGCTTCATGCGCTGGCCTCCAATCTCGCCAACTTCATGCGGACGCTGGCTCTGCCGGAGGCGGTCAAGCAGTGGTCGTTGACCAGCCTCAGAGAGAAGCTCGTGAAGATCGGCGCCGAGGTCGTGCGCCGAGGTCGTGCGCCATGGCCGCTACGTCATCTTCCAGATGGCCGAGGTCGCGGTGCCGAAGGAATTGTTCCAGGAGATTCTGCGGCTGATCGACGGACTGCGACCAAGACCGGTCCCGCGTAGGACTGGGACGGTCGAATGCGTCATCACGCCGGGAGCACTGCGCAGCCCGCCTATGGCTTTACCGGAACCCTGCCATTTGCGATCGTCCACGCCGTTCCAGAGTTCATCTTGGGAATGTGGGATGGTATGGTCGCCTGGGCTGCGCTCCGGATCTATCACCAGAGGCGGGGATGAAGAGAGGTGGGGCATTGGACGGCGTGCGGGTGATCGAGCTCGCGAACTACGTGAGCGGGCCCTATGCCGGAATGATGCTCGCGGACTTCGGAGCCGACGTGATCAAGATCGAGGTTCCGGGCACCGGCGACCCCTTCCGCGGCTGGGGCGCGGTCGATTACAGCCCGACCTTCGGCTCGGTAAACCGCAACAAAAAGAGCGTCGTCCTCGACCTCAAAAGTGGGGAGGGCACGGCCGCCGCGGCGAAGCTCATCGCCGGCGCCGACGTGGTGGTGGAGAATTTCCGGCCCGGCACGCTGGAGCGGCTCGGGCTCGGCTACGACACGTGCCGCGCCGGCAACCCGCGCCTGATCTGGTGCTCCATCACCGGCTTCGGAAACTTCGGTCCGCTCGCCGACCGACCGGGCTACGACACCGTCGGTCAGGCGATGGGCGGGCTGCTGAGCGTGCTCACCGAGATGGATGCGCCCAAGCCCATGGGCATCTCCTTTGCCGATCATCTCGCCGGCATGGTGGCCTGCAACGGCATCCTTGCCGCGCTGCACGCGCGCCAGCGCACCGGCAAGGGGCAGCGGGTCGATACCTCGCTCCTGGAAGCGACCGTTTCGTTTATCGGCGAGAACGCCGCGCGCCATTTCGAGAACGGCGAGATTCCCGACCGCGCCACGCGGACGCATACCGCCCAAGTCTATGCCTTTGTCGCGGGCGACGGCAAACCCTTCGTCATTCATCTGTCGTCGCCGGAAAAATTCTGGCTCGGGCTCCAGCGCGTCGCCGGGCATACCGAGTGGAAGGACGATCCACGCTTCAACCCGCGCCGCGCCCGGCAGAAGAACTACGACACGCTACATTGTGCGCTGAGCGAGATCTTCAAGACCAAAGACCGCGCGCACTGGCTGAAACGTCTGACCGAGGAAGACGTGCCGTCGGGGCCGCTCTATGATTTCGCCGAGGTGTTCGCCGATCCGCAGGTCGAGGCGCTCGGCATGCGGGTGAAGGTTCCGCATCCGACCCGCGGGCAGGTCGATCTGGTCCGCAACGGCGTGCGGCTGTCGGAGACGCCCGTGCGGGTTGAACGCGCCGCGCCCGATCTCGGGCAACATAATGATGAGATATTCGGGGAAACAACACGAATGGGAGAGAATGATGACCGGTGATCGATTCCGCGCCGCGGTGCTGCTGGGCTTTGTCGGTGCCGTTGTCGTCGTCTCGCAGCCAGCCGCGCAGACGCCCGCCGAATTCTATCGCGGCCAGCGTGTCACCCTGATCACCTCCGCTTCGGTCGGCGGCGGCTACGACCAGTATGCGCGGCTTCTCGCCAAGCACATGCCGCGCTTTATTCCCGGAAACCCCCCGATCACGGTGCAGAGCATGGTCGGTGCCGAGGGCATCCGCGCCGCGAATTACCTCTACAAGGTGGCCGCGCAGGACGGCACTGTCATCGGCGGCCTCGCGCGCAACAACGGGCTTGCCAAGTTCTACGACGTCCACAACGCTGCGGTGCAGTTCGACGCACGCAAGTTTCACTGGCTCGGGTCGCCGCAGCAGGAAATCGGGCTCTTCTTCGTGCGGACTCAAAAAGGCGCGGGCACGATCGACGATCTCAAGAAGATCGAGGTCGTGGTCTCCTCGACCTCGCGCGGTTCTCCGACCTCGATTTATCCACGCATGCTCAATGCTCTCTACGGCACCAGGATCAAGGTCGTCGAGGGCTATGGCGGCTCGCAGGAAAGCCTGCTCGCGTTCGAGCGCAACGAGGTGGACGGGCATGTCTCCGGCGGCTCGTCGGCGGCGTTCCGCGCCCGCCTCGCACCCTGGCTCAAGAGCGACACCGCCAAGGTGATCCTGCAAATGGGCATGACGCGCGACGCCGCCTTTCCCGACATCCCGACGGCCATCGAGATCATGCCGACCGCCGAAGGCAAGCAGCTGTTCGAGATCGCCTTCGCCGAGCAGGTGATGGGCAGGCCCTTTGTGCTGCCTCCCGGCGTACCGGCCGACCGCGTGCAGGCGCTGCGCGCAGCCTTCGATGCCGCTGTGAAGGATCCGGCATTGCTGGAAGACGCCAAGGCGCAAAAGCTGGAGATTGACCCGGTCACCGGCACTGCCATCAACGCGCTGCTCGACCGCGTCTACGCCGCGCCCCCTGAGCTGTCGACGCGGCTGCGCGAAATGGCCAAGTGACATACGCCCGATGGAGATACATCCATGATCGAAGCCTCCCGCCAGCTGCGCGACGCCTGCGCCATCGTCGGCACGGGCCACAGCCGGCTCGGTCGCGTTCCCGGAGTCTCGAGTCTCGATCTCCTGGTCGAGGCGATGCGCAATGCCATTGCGGACGCCGGGATCGACGTGTCGGACATTGACGGCATCGTCTGCCGCGGCCCCGACGACATCTACTGCCATCATCAGGAGATCGGTGCGCGGCTCGGCATCAATGTCCGGTTCTCGACCTCTCTCGACAATGGCGGCGCGAGCCAGATTTTGGCCGTCGTGATCGCCACCATGGCAATCAAGGCTGGCCTCGCCACCACGGTGATCTGCGGCTACGGCCGCGATTCCTGGTCGCGCACGCACTCCTCGAAGGAGGCGCGGGTGCGCAACCAGACCAGGGCGGAGAGCCAGTTGCCGCAGGAATTTGCACCCGAATACGGCTTTTTCGGCGCGGTTGCGGCGCACGGCTTCGGCGCCACGCGCCACATGCATCTCTATGGCACCACCCGCGACCAGTTCGGCGAGATCGCGGTCGCCTGCCGCGAGCACGCGCTGCGCAATCCCGACGCGCAGATGAAGAAGCCGCTGACCAAGGCGCAGTATCACGAGGCACCGCAGGTGGTGGCGCCCTTCGGCCTGTTCGATTGCAGCCTGCAAAGCGACGGCGCGGGCGCGGTCATCGTCACCAGCCGCGAGCGCGCCCGCGACCTCAAGCAGCCACCGGTGCTGATCAAGGGCTTCGGCAGCTACAACAATCTGCGCGGCTGGTTCGCCGACGACAATATGGTGACCACGGCGGCGAAGAAGAGCGGCGAGATCGCCTATGGCATGGCCGGCGTCGGTCCTGACGACGTCGACACCGCGCAGATCTACGATTGCTTCACCTACATGGTGCTCACGCAGCTTGAGGATTATGGCTTCTGCAAGAAAGGCGAGGGTGGCCCCTTCGTCGCCTCCGGCGCGCTGCGTATGGACGGCCGGCTGCCGACTAATACCTCCGGCGGCCAGCTCTCGGAGGCCCATGTCGAAGGTATGCTCCAGGTGGTCGAGGGCGCCCGCCAGATGCGCCACACCTATCCGGCGGAACGCCAGGTGAAAAGTGCCGAGATCGCGCTGGTGTCGGGCCACGGGGGCAACCGGGTCTGCCACTCCACCCTGATCCTCGGGAGGGCATGATGAGCGACCGCGCGCGAAAGCCGATCCCGGAACCTGCACCGGAATCGGTTCCCTACTGGGAGGCGGCACGGCAGCATCGCCTTGAACTGCCGCGCTGCAACGCCTGCCGGAAATTCTGGTTTCCGCCGTCGCAATCCTGCCCGCATTGTCTCGCCGCCGAATTCACGTTCAAACCCGTGTCCGGCCGCGGCAAGGTCTACAGTTTCGTGACCTTTCACCGCGTCTATCATCCGGCCTTCGCCAACGAGGTGCCTTACGTGGTTGCGCTGGTCGAGCTTGAGGAAGGGCCGCGGCTCCTCACCAATATCGTTGGCGTTAAGCCGGAAGCCGTCACCTGCGACATGCCGGTCAACGTGGTGTTCGACGACGTGGCGGAAAACGTCTCTGTGCCGAAATTTACATCGGCCTAAAGGACCACTCGCTGGCAAGGCGTCGGGCAAGGATCATTCTTTCTCGGCAAAGCGAGTTTCTATACAGCAGGAAACCATCATGAGGAATCTCAAAAGAAACGTTTAGCGGCCTTCGGCTCGGGGAAGGTCCGATCCGAAACAGGTCGGCAAAGACAATTTCAAGATTTTTTATATTCACCTGCGAGGCGCACCGCAGTCGGGAGATGTTGATAAAACGTTGCCGGCGGGACGCGCGACGAACGCGATCGGTCAGTGCGTGGGGAACAGCGCGTCGATGTCGGCTTGCGAGGCGTGTCCCTGATCGCCGTCGAGCTTAGGGCCGTTGAGCAACGCGGTCTCGCGATGCGGCTCGGGAGCGGGGGGAGCGACGGGCGCTTTGAATGCATCGATGTCACCCCAGATCTCTTTCATGCGCGCGACATGGTCTTCGACCAGTTTCAGCGTCGCCAGCACCTTGGTGATGCGCTGGCCGGTGAGGTCGTGAAAGTTACACGCTTCGAAGATGCGCACCACTTGATCCTGGATGTCCTGGGTCAGCGCATGATGCTGTTCTTGTTTCACGACCGACGACAGCGCACTCGCCGCCTCGTCGATCTGTTCCGCCGAATCGAGCAATTGCTGCGTCGCCTGTTCGGCGCTGTTCACCACGGCGTCGAGCTCGCGCACGACGCGGCCGCCGTGACCTTCGAATCCGCTGAGATCGAGCGTCGCAAGCTCCTGCCGGGTGCGGCTGATGGCGCGTTGGATGGCGTCGGTCTCGCCCTTGAGCTTGCGCAGACCGCCGGCGGCGGCCTGGTCGGCCGCGGATGCGGGCGCACGCGTATCGCGCCGTGCCAGCAGCTCGTGCAGCCCCTTCAATTCGGTCAAGATCTCCTGCTGATAGGGTGGCGATGTGGCCTCGGGGCTGAGCGAGGCTGCTATCGACGCAGCCGGATTCATCATTTCGATGCGAAAGACTTTGCGTGGCGTCGGCACGGTTCGCTCCCCTGTCGGCGATGTTTTAGAGCGATGCGGCTTAACGCCGGGTTCATCGCGCGACAATCGCCGAGAACCAACGATTAACCATGACCGATCGATGTTTACGACACATCAACTATAACTTGATGAACAAAGCATTCCCGGCGGCGATGGGCGCAATTCTCACGCCGGTTTTTACCAATCCGATCGGGTTTATGACTTTACTGGGGCGCGTGGAACACAGCATTCGGCGTTCCGAGTCGGCGATCCAGTTCAGAGTACATCCATGCAGCGTCTTGTCCTCTTCCCCATCTTTGCAAGCTTCGCATCCGCGGCCTTCGCATCCGCAGCCTTGGCCGGTCCGCTCCCCCTCACGCCTGAAAACCAAATGCCGGCCGTACCGGTGCAGCAAGCCGCGGTCGAGCAGCAGAATCTCGGCGGCGGGTTTCTGGAGTTCATCTTCCGCGGGCCCGGTGGGCAGCCGTACCCGCACCCGCAGCCGCGCTACGAGCGTGCGCCGTTGGTGATGCCGTCGCAGGAGCGGCAGGCGCCGCCAGTGTTTTTCCGGGGACAGCCGGCCGAGCCGATGAATTACGGCCATGAAGCGGTGGAGCCCGACGAGCGGCCCGCCGCCCGCCCGGCGCGGCCGGCGATGAATCCGCGCTTTCAGCGGCAAGAGGTCAGCTACGACGGCAATGAAAAGCCGGGCACGGTGATCATCAACACCCGCGAGCGGCTACTCTATATGGTGAAGGACGACGGCAAGGCCATCCGCTACGGCATCGGCGTCGGTCGCCCCGGCTTCACCTGGGCCGGCGTGCGGCAAGTATCCGCCAAGAAGGAATGGCCGGACTGGCGGCCGCCGGACGAAATGCTCAAGCGGCAGCCGCATCTGCCCCGTTACATGCCGGGCGGGCCGGACAATCCGCTCGGCGCGCGCGCCATGTATCTCGGCTCGACGCTCTACCGCATTCATGG
>JBKKAF010000033.1:0-11094 GCA_046714775.1 Xanthobacteraceae bacterium
AGCCCTATGAGCGGCGTATGGCGCTCGCCGACGCGCGCGCGATGCATCCGGCGATCGTGGTCGCCGACGCCGATGCGCCCGCCGACCGGCGCACGCTCGATGCCGTCGCCGACTGGTGCGACCGTTACACCCCGCTGGTCGGGCTCGATCCGCCCGATGGTCTTGTGCTCGACGTCACCGGCTGCGCGCATCTGTTCGGCGGCGAGGCGGCGCTCTGCCAGGACATCGTCCGGCGGCTCCTCAAGCAGGGCTTTCACGCCCGTGTGGCAGTGGCCGATACGGTCGGCTGCGCCTGGGCGGTGGCACGCTATGGCACGGCAGCCGTGGTGGCGTCCCAGGAGAGTAGGGAAGCCTTGAGCAGCCTGCCAGTGGCGGCGTTGCGCATCGAGACCGACTTGGCCGCCGCGGTCGCCCAGACCGGCCTCAAGCACATCGCCGATGTGATCGATCGCCCGCGCGCACCGCTCGCCGCTCGTTTCGGCGAACATTTTGTCCGCCGCATCGATCAGGCGCTGGGGCGGGAGGATGAGCCGATCGCGCCGCGCCTGCCGGTGCCGTCTTATGTGGTCGAGCGGCGCTTTGCCGAGCCGATCGCGCTCGAGGCCGACGTGCTCGGCACCATCGAGCATTTGGCGCACGAGCTCGACCGCCTGTTGCAGCGGCGCGGAGAAGGCGCCCGCCGCCTGCAGGCCGCGCTGTTTCGCGCCGACGGCAAGGTGCATCGGATCACGGTCGGCACCGGCGCGCCGGAGCGCCATGCGGCGCGCATCCGCGCTCTGTTCTCCGAGCGGCTCGCCGCCATCGGCGACGAATGCGATCCCGGCTTCGGCTATGACGTGGTGCGGCTGTGTGCGCTCGTAACCGAGCGCTGCGATCCGTTGCAGACCGGCCTCGATGCCGCCGATCATGCCGGCGAATTGGCCCATCTGGTCGATCGGCTCGGCGCGCGCCTTGGCCTGCGCCGCGTCACCCGCCCCGTCCTGCAGAATACCCATATTCCCGAATTTTCCGTCGCCGCTGCGCCGGCGCATCAGATGCGTCGTCACCCTGAGGTGCAAGGCGGCGAAGCCGCCGAGCCTCGAAGGGTGGCGGCCCGGGCGCCGTTTGCCCAAGACACCCTCGCCCCGGCGCGGCCGGTCCGCCTGTTCGAGCGTCCAGAGCCGGTCGAGGCGATCGCCGAAGTGCCGGACGGGCCGCCGGTGCGCTTTCGCTGGCGGCGCGTGCTGCATGAAGTCGCCCGGGCCGAGGGCCCCGAGCGCATCGCCATGGAATGGTGGCGTGACGATCGCGGCCGCGCCTTCACGCGCGACTATTTCCGGGTCGAAAGCCGCGACGGCGCGCGCGTGTGGCTCTATCGCGAAGGACTGTTCGGCAGCGAGACCGACGAGCCGCGCTGGTTCCTGCACGGCGTGTTCCCATGAGCAGCGTCCCATGAGCAGCGTCCCATGAGCAGCGTCCACGTTCTTCCCGTCGCACAGAAGAACAGGCTTGCGGCGGCGCCGGACGTCCCGGCGCCGGCCTATGCCGAGCTGGCAGTCACCAGCAATTTCTCCTTTCTGCGGGGAGCATCGCATCCCGAAGAGCTTGTCCAGCATGCCAAGGTGCTCGGTTTGGCGGGGATAGGAATTGCCGACCGCAATTCGGTTGCCGGCGTCGTGCGCGTGCATACGGCAGCGCGGCAGTTGAACGACGAGATCCGGACATTGAATAAAGCGCACAAGACGAACGTGCCGGAACTGAAAGTCGCCGTCGGCGCGCGGCTTGTTTTCGACGACGGCGCCACGCCTGATATTCTCGCCTATCCGCGGGACCGCGCCGCCTGGGCAAGGCTGACGCGGCTGCTCTCGCTCGGCAAGCGGCGCGCCGACAAGGGCGAATGCATGCTGGGCCTGCCGGACCTGCTCGACTTCGTCGAGGGTCTCAATCTCATCGTGATGCCGCCGCTGTGGATCAATGCCGGAAGGCTTGGCGCAGTGCTCGCGCGCCTGACCGAGGCCGCATCCCGGCGCTCGGTATGGCTCGCCGCCGGCATGCTCTATCGCGGCGACGATGCACGGCGGCTCAACCGGCTTGCGGCGATTGCTGGCGACGCCCGCGTTCCATTGATCGCCGTCAACGACGTGCTCTACCACGCGCCCGCGCGGCAGGTGCTGCAGGACGTGGTGACCTGCATCCGCGAGCACACCACCATCGACGCCGCCGGCCGCCTGCTCGAAGCCAATGCCGAACGGCATCTCAAATCGTCCGGCGAAATGACCAGGCTGTTCCGCGCGGCGCCGCAGGCTATCGAGCAAACCCAGCGCTTTCTCGATCAATGCCGGTTCTCGCTCGAAGAACTGAGAGGGACCGAATATCCGGAGGAAACCCGCCAGGGCTTTGCCACGCCGCAGGACGCGCTTGTGGCCTATGCAGAGCAAGGTGGCCGGGGGCGTTACCCCCAGGGCATGCCGGACAAAGTGCGGCACGCTTTGAATGAGGAACTAAGGCTGATCGGCGAACTCAACTACGCGCCGTTCTTTTTGACCGTCCACGACATCGTCAAATTCGCGCGCCGCGATGACGTCAACATCCTCTGCCAGGGCCGCGGATCGGCCGCCAATTCGGTGATCTGCTATTGTTTGGGCATCACCGCTGTCGCTCCCGAGAAGATCGATCTCCTGTTCGAGCGTTTCGTCTCCGCCGAGCGGCGCGAGCCGCCGGATATCGACGTCGATTTCGAGCACGAGCGGCGCGAGGAGGTGATCCAATACATTTACAAAACTTACACGCGGGAGCGTGCCGGTCTCGCAGCAACTGTGATCTGCTATCGCGGCCGCAGCGCGATCCGCGAGGTCGGCAAGGTTTTTGGTCTTTCGGAAGATACCACCGGAATACTTGCCGGCACGATGTGGGGCTGGTCGATGGATGGCGTCACCAAACAAGCGGCGCGCCGCGCCGGGCTTGATCCTAACGATTTACGGCTGAACCAGGCTATGTCGCTGGCCGAAGAACTGATGGGCTTCCCGCGTCATCTGTCTCAACACGTGGGCGGATTCCTGATCACCCGCTCTCGGCTTGACGAAGTGGTGCCGATCGAGAACGCCGCGATGGAGGAGCGCACCGTCATCGAATGGGACAAGGACGATCTCGATTCGCTTGGTCTTTTGAAGGTCGATGTGCTCGGTCTCGGCATGCTGTCCTGCCTGCAGCGCGCCTACGGGTTTCTGCAAGAGCATTATGGCGTCGCGCGTGAACTCGCGATCCAGGACGAAGACCCTGCCACCTACCGGATGATCCAGCGCGCCGACACCATCGGCGTGTTCCAGATCGAGAGCCGGGCGCAGATGTCGATGCTGCCGCGGCTCAAGCCAAAGGAGTTTTACGACCTCGTCATCGAGGTGGCGATCGTACGGCCTGGGCCGATCCAGGGCGACATGGTGCATCCCTATCTGCGCCGGCGCGAAGGCCGCGACCCGGTCACGTATCCCTCGCCGGAGCTGAAAGCCATTCTGCACAAGACGCTCGGCGTGCCGCTGTTTCAGGAACACGCCATGCGCATCGCCATCGTGGCGGCAGGCTTCGCGCCGGCCGAAGCCGACCGGCTGCGGCGCGCCATGGCCACCTTCAAGCGGGTCGGCACTATCGAGACGTTCCGCACCAAATTCATCAATGGCATGACCAGCCGCGGCTACGATGCCGGTTTTGCGCAACGCTGCTTCAGCCAGATCGAAGGCTTCGGCGAATACGGCTTTCCCGAAAGCCATGCGGCGAGCTTCGCCAACCTGGTCTACGCCTCGGCCTGGATCAAATGCCGCTATCCGGACGTGTTCGCAGCCGCGCTGCTCAACAGCCAGCCGATGGGCTTTTACGCGCCGGCGCAGATCGTGCGTGACGCCCAAGAGCATGGAGTCGAGGTGCGGGCGCCCGACATCAATTTCTCCCATTGGGATTGCACACTGGAACCCGGCCCGAGCGCGGCGAACCACCTGCATCCTCGCCATGCCGGGATGAAAGATGACATCCGCACGGATTATGCGCTGCGGCTCGGCTTGCGGCAGATCAGCGGTTTTTCCGAGAAAGAGGGAAAGACCATCGAAGCCGTGCGCGGCGCGGGCTTCGATTCCGTGCGCGATTTGTGGCTGCGCACGCAGCTGAAAACCGCCGCCATCGAACGGCTGGCCGAGGCGGACGCATTCCGCTCGCTCGGCCTCGACCGCCGCGACGCCTTATGGGCGGTGCGAGCTCTGCAACGCTCGGGCGACAAGGACGACCTGCCGCTGTTTGCGCGCGTCACCATGCTGGAGCTCGAGCCGGACGCCGCGCTACCGCCGATGCGGCTGGGCGAGCAGGTGATCGAGGACTATCGCCACCTGCATCTGTCCTTGAAGGCGCATCCGGTATCCTTCGTGCGCGCCGATCTCGACCGGCGCGGCTGTCTGCGCCATGAACAGCTTGCCGATATTTCATCCGGTCAGTTGGTGACGGTCGCCGGCCTGGTGCTGGTGCGCCAGCGACCGGGCAGCGCCAACGGCGTCATCTTCATGACTCTGGAAGACGAGACCGGCATCGCCAACACGATCGTGTGGCCCAAAACCTTCGAGACCTTCCGCCCGGTCGTGCTCGGCGCGCGGCTCATCAGCGTGGCCGGCAAGCTGCAGAACGAATCCGGCGTCATCCATGTGGTTGCCGACCGGATCGAGGACTTGTCGCCGCTGTTACGCCGATTATCCGAAGAAACCGAACTGGCGGAAACCGTTGCTTATGCCGACGCGGTGAAACGTTCGGCAGCCGAACGGCCTCGCCATCCGCGCAGCGGCGACGCGCTGGTGCTGGCGCTCAAGGACAATCCCGCCACAGTGATGCCGAAGGGACGTAATTTTCATTAAGGGAACGAGCGGGCAGCTGACGTCTGCACCGCCTCAGTGCATCGCCTTGCCGCCGTCCACGTTGACAGTCTGCCCGGTCATGAAGTCGCTCGCCGGCGACGCCAGGAACATGACCGCGCCCACCAGATCCTCCGGAAATTGCGGCCGCTCGATCGCCCGGCCGGCCACGCCCGCGCTCATATAATTGCCGGACGACGATTGCATCTGGGTCTCGCTCTGGGTCAGCCCCGGCGTGACCGCGTTGACGGTGATGCCGAACTCACCCACCTCGCGCGCCAGCGCGCGGGTCAGCCCGAGCACGCCGGCCTTCGACGTCGTGTAATGCAGCCGGTTGGGGGTGCCGTCCCAGACCCGCGAGGACGAGATGTTGACGATCTTGCCGCGCTTCTGCGCCTGCATGGCGGGAAACACCGCCCGGCAGGACAAGAACATGCCGCGCAGATTCACCGCCATCACCCGGTCCCATTCCTCGATCGGGATTTCCATCCAGGAGCGCCGCGGCAGCACGCTCATCACCGAGGCATTGTTGATCAGCACATCGATGGCGTCGAAGCGCTCAAGCGCCGCGCGCGCCATTTCCTGGGTGGAGGCTTCGTCGGAAATATCGGTGCCAAGCCCCAGTGCCTCGCAACCCTGGCCACGTAGCGCTTCCGCCACCGCCATGGCTGCCGGCGCGTCGATATCGGCCGCCACCACGCGCGCGCCGGCCTTGGCGAATTCGGTCGCATAGACCTTGCCGATGCCCTTGCCGCCGCCGGTGACAATGACCGTGCGTCCTTCCAAGTTGAAACGTTCGTTGGTCGCCACTGATGTCATCCCCCGTGCGAAGCCGGCGGCACGCTACACGTGCGGGATCGTCAACGCCATGCCCTTTGTGACGCAAAAACGCGCGGCCGATCTGCTTATTGCGGATACCAGCGCGGCTTGCGTTTTTCGCGGAAGCTGGCGAAGCCTTCCAGCATTTCCGCCGTCTTCTCGCGATGCGCCGGCGGCCTATTCGCTGCGATGGCAGACAAGGGCGGCGACGCATAGTGTGCCGCCGCCGCCTTGAGCTCGCGGATCGCCCCGGGCGCACCGTGCAACAAGGCATCGGCGATGCGCAGGAGCGTCTCGTCGAGAGCAGCCGCCGCGCAGACCTCGTGCGCCAAGCCCAAACGCAGCGCCTCGGCCGCCGCGATGCGCTCACCCGAAAGCCCATAGCGGCGAAAGGCCCGATGCCCGATGGCGCGGATGATGAACGCCGCTACACCGAGCGGCGCCATGCCGACCCGCACCTCCGGAACCGAGAAGAAGGCCTCCTCGGCGGCAATGACCACATCGCAGCAGGCCGCCAGAGCAGCCCCGCCGCCGATCGCGCCGCCTTGCACGACCGCGACGGTCGGCTTCGGCAAGGTATCGAGGGCCACCAGCACGTCAAACAGCGACGGACCGGCGGTGGCGGCACCGGTTTGAGCGGCCGGTGAAACTTCAGGTTCCCGGGCGGCCAGATCGGCGCCGGTGCAAAAATGCTTGCCGCTGCCGCGCAGGACGACGATACGCACGCGGTCGTCCGCAGCCAGGGCCGCAAGTTCCCGGCCGAGTTCGTTGAGCGTTGCCTGGTTGAACGCGTTGCCGCGTTCCGGCCGATTCAGCAGCAGCATCGCGATGCCGCGCGCAGACACGTTGAGTGATATCGTTTGCAGCGTCATTGCATCAACTTTCCATGGGAATGCGGATCACGGAGGCGTCAAACTACAATGTGTGATGACGCCGTCATAGCTTGACGCCCGGGATTCGCCATGCGCAGAATTGAAAAAAATTGCGTGGCGGTGGGGTCGGTCAATGGCGTTGGGTTTGGCACAATTTTTGCCGGCGCGCTGGCCGTCGGCATTCTCGGAGCCTGCGCGGTCCTCGATACCATTGACCCGCGCTACGACACCATCAACCGCAGCACCGCTCGGGCGCGCAACGAATCCATTTTTCTGAACATCGTCCGCGCCAGCCGCAACGACCCGCTGAATTTCGTCGCGCTCAATCGCGTGGGTGGCACCACCCAAGCCAGCGGAACATTGTCTGCGCCGACATTCCTGATCGGGCCGGAGCCGCTGCCCGTCAACATCGGGCGTACCACCGCGTTCAACGACCGATCAGCCAACGCGACGATGTCGGCGATCAACACCTTCGATATCAGCCTGCTCGAAACCGGCAATTTCTATGCCGCCCTGATGGCGCCGGTGGGCCTGCCGGACCTCGCCACCTTCATCCGGCAAGGGTATCCGCGCGAATTGTTGTTCTGGTTGTTCACCGACTCGGTGTGGATCACGCGCGACGGCCAAACGCGGGAAGTCCGCAACGATCCGTATGACATCAAGGATTGCCAGGACGATCCGGAACATTGCTTCCCGAGGCTGATCGATATCGCAAGCACCACCGGGCTGACGGTCGAAACGCGTGTCGTCTCAGGAGCCAAAGGCGATAAGTCCGGCCGCACCACGATGGGCCGGCTTTGCTTCGATCCGATCCTGGCGGCCAAGGCGAAAGTCGATAATCCGGAGCCGGTGTCCCTGCAGAATCCCGGCCTCAACCGGCGGCCGATCTGCGGAAAAGACCCCTGGACAGATGCCGGCCGCAGGGGCGGCGCATCCAACTCGGTGCAATTCGCCTCCGGACCCGCGCGGCGCGGGCCTGTCGAATTCGAAATCACCACGCGCTCGACCTTCGGCATCTACCGCTATCTGGGGCGCATCCTGGCAGCGCAGATGACCGAGGAAATCAGATTGCGGGACTCGCGATCTTATCCGGGCGAGGATCTGCGCATCCTTGCCGTCACGCAAGATGCCCCGGCATGTTTCGTGGACTTGGTCTATGAGGGTCAGCATTATTGCGTGCCGGAACGCGCCGACAACACCAAGCGTATTTTCGGTTTGCTGGCGCAGCTTCTGGCCCTTAAAACCACCGTGCAGGACCTCGGCATCACGCCGGTCGTGAGGGTGTCTCCTTAAGCCTGCGCCCTAGAGCGTGATTGCTTCAGATTGAATCGCAATCACGCTCTAGCTTATTGTTTGAGCATGATCTTTTCGGAAAACCGGTTCCCACTTTTCGGGATCATGCTCTAGGGGCCGCAATGATGGAACCGCTCCCCGACCGCCTGCCGCTGGTAATCGGCGTCACCGGGCATCGAGACCTGCGCGATAGCGACATTCCGCGCCTTGAAAATGAAATTGCCGCCATCATCCGCCGGTTGCGGCGGGACTATCTCGCCGATGACAGCGAAACCCCGATCATTGTCCTCTCCGCGCTGGCGGAGGGAGGCGATCGGGTGGCCGCGCGGGCTGCGCTCGCGCAAGGCGCGCGGCTGATCGCACCGATGCCGATGCCGATCGAGGAATATCGCCGCGATTTCGAGCCTGGCCTGAAGCCTGGCAACGTCGCCGAGTTCGATGAATTGCTGTCGCGGGCGCTGGCCGCGCCGGTGGTGCCGTTCGCGCCGGGAAATTCGCTCGAAGCCGTACGGACGGATGGCAAGAAGCGCGCCGAGCAGTACCGCGCCGTCGGGCTGTTCATCGTTCAGCATTGTCACGTGCTGATTGCATTGTGGGATGGCGGCGGGCGGGACATGGCGGTCGGCGGAACCGCCGAGGTGGTGAAGTTCAAGCGCGAGGGTATCCCGATCGAAGTCAGTCATTCGGCGCGATCCAGTCTCGACGCCTCGGAGATCGGTCCGGTGATCCAAGTGGTCGCGCCGCGAAGCAAACCGGACAGTCCGGCAAAGGCCGTCGCTGTTTATCCATGGGGACGGGAGCTTGCCGCCGGCAACGGTGCTCACAAGTCGCCACCGGACCGGGATCGCGGCGCCTGGCAGTCGTTCGAAGCGCTTATCCGATTGACCTGCCGATTCAACAGTGAGGCGGCAACGCTTGCGGCAAAGGCGGACGGCACTGTCCGCGCTCAAAAGAATACCGAGGTGCTGTTCGAGCTTTTCGACAAGGGCCGGCCGGGTTTCAGTGCCGGCGCCCGGCAGCGTGCGCTCGCTTGGGCGCCGCGCTGGTGCCGCCTCTACGGCGTGGCGGACACGCTGGCGCAAGAACAGCAGCAGAGATTCCACAGCGACTGGAGATGGCTGTTTCTCCTCGGCCTGACTGCATTGCTGTTCTTCGAGTTGAGGACGCACGTGCTCTATGACATGAGGTACGGCGATCTGCTGTTCTTGGCGTATTGTGTTTTCCTGGTTGCCGTCTTCATCGTGCTCTACATCGCGCGACGTCAGCAGCACCAGGAGCGGTTTCTCGACTATCGGGCGCTCGCAGAGGCTCTGCGGGTCGCGGTTTTCTGGAAAATGGTCGGCGTCGGCAGGGAGCAGCGCGGCGGCGCTAACGTCAATTGCATCGCCGACGCCTATCCGATCAAGCAGACCAGCGAACTCGCTTGGGTGAAAATCTGCCTGCGAACATTGGAATTACTCGATGCCATGGAGCCGCCAGGTCATGCGGCGCAGGCGTTGGATTCCGATGGTTACGCCTGGGCTCGGGACATCTGGGTCGCCGGCCAGCTCCATTTTTTCCGCAATACAGGGCATCGCCACAACGAGACCGCGGAAGGCCGCGAAAGATTATCGATTGGTCTTCTAGGAGGCTCCATCGGCTTGGTGCTGTTGTTGCTGCTGTTGACCTACGCGGCTGGCTGGCATCACAGCGAGTTGCGCTACGACCTTACGATCTTCTTTATCGGCGCGCTGCCGGGAGTTGCGGCAGCCATCATTGGCTATACCGAGCAGCTCGCACTCAAGGCGCAGGCCAGGCAATACGACCGCATGAGCATGCTGTTCGAACGCGCCTTCTCGCTGCTGCCCGACCAGCTCGCAAAGATCGCTGCTACGCGCGCACAGGACATTTTCAGCGAGCTCGGCCGCGAGGCGATGAAGGAAAACGCCGAATGGGTTGCGATCTACCGCCAGCGCCCGATCCGACCGCCGCAAGGTTGAGGCCGGCGGTGCCGTAAGCTCGACAGTCAAATCTTCGCTGCGGCTTCGCCGATCCAATGCTCAGGCTTGACCTGCTTTTCGGCCGCGCGTTGACCGAGCTCATAGATTTTCGGGATGATCCCCGGATCGTCCATGTAGCGATAACTCATGACCTCGCGCTCATCCAAATCCAAGTCGAGATGCTTGCGTAGCCAATCCTGCTCGAGCCGCAGATCGTAGCGCAGGAACCGGAACATCTTGCCCCCGGGCGGCGCATCGCCGCGCATGTCGCGGATTTCGGAATCGATCTCCCAGGGCGCCACGCATTCGCCGAACCACTGCATCTGCGTCAGCACCAGTCGTTCGGCATCGCTCATCAATGACACGAGCGCGTGAAATGCCAGCCGGGGGAAGCGGCCGATGCCCAGCTTATCGAAAGCGAGCCGGGGACGATGGGTCCCGGTCCCGATCGACGTGATGGCAAGGCGTTGCGGGTCCGCGGGCCAGCAGATGCCGAACGGCTTCAATTGGGTCATCATGAAAAGCGCGAGCGATGGATTGTTGTGCGGCGTCACGCCGCCGTCGACGAACAGGCCGTCGGTCTGCGGGTTAAATACGGCGGCGCGGCTTAGCCCGAAGCGCGCGATGGCGCTCAGCAGCAGCTGGGCGAGCCAGGGGTGCTTGCGCGCCGCCGCCCGCACATCGGCAAGCCCGTCCTGCGAGGTGTCTTCCAGAATCGGGAGGATTTCAGGATCGAAGAAATGCGGTGCTGCGGTGCTGGCGCGCACGAGATTGGCCAGCTTATAGCGCTCGTTGCCGATCCGCGATCCGTCGGGGGGCGTGCTCCAGTAGGGGGCGCGCGGGTTGTTGGAGACGATCCAGGGACTGCCAGTGTCCATCCGCTTGCTGACGATGCAGAGTCCGGTGATCAGATCGTGGCTTTGCAGCTCACGATCTTGAACGACGTCCTCGATCTCCTTGCGCAAGGCGCGGGTATCAAATTTCGCCTGAAACACCGGAATCCGCCAGAACGGCCGTTTGAAAGCCGTTGCCGCGCGATGAATGTAGAAGTCCCGCACGTCGGCGGCGCGACAGCCGAGCGCCAGGGCGCCGGCGATGAGGGCGCCCGTCGAGGTGCCGCCCACCAGATCGAAATAATCTCCGAGCCGCACCTCCTTGCCGCGGTGCTGGGACAGCAGGGTTTCGATGCGCTACAGGAATGCGACGGTGATGGCGCCGCGGACTCCGCCACCGTCGAGGGCAAGAACCCGTTTCGGTCCCGGCCCAAAC
>JBKKAF010000034.1:0-8161 GCA_046714775.1 Xanthobacteraceae bacterium
GCCTTCTTGGCTTGCCAACCGCTGCCCTTGATGGCGCCGCCGTCGACTTCGCCTCGGAAGCTCTGGGTCTTGCCGTCGATCTGGACGTCGAAGCTGATCTCCTTGCCTTTCAGCTTGCCGTTCTGGATCGGGACCGCACGGCCGTCGATCTGGGCGTTGCCGGAGACTTCCTGGAACGATTGCTTGACGTCGAGGTCGAATTTCTTGTCGCCGCTCTGCACGTTCCATTTGCCTTCCACCTTGGCCGGAACGATCCACAGATAGGCGCGGCGGCCGTTCACGTTCTCCTCCTGGTCGGGCTTCCACTCGCCCATGTCGAAGGCATGCGAGACGATGCGCGTGCCGGGCCGCAGATCGAGGATGCGCGGGCGCAGCCGGCGATTGAGCTCGGGCAGCAGATACATGGAAATCACGTCGGCCTTGGAAATGTCGGTCTCGAACAGGTTCTGCTGGCGGACTTCGACCGAGGCGCCGGCGTCTTCGTTCTTCACCCGCTCGTTCGCCTCCTTGATCCGGGTGGGATCGAGGTCGACGCACAGGCCGCGGGCGCCAAATTTCTTGGCGGCGGTGACCGGAATGCGGCCGTCGCCGCAGCCGAGATCGATCAGGAATTCGCCCTTCTTGACGTCGGCCATGGTGAGCATGCGCTCGACCACTTCCATCGGTGTCGGGACGAAGATCACGTCGAGCTGCGGGCTCTGGGCCGGCGCGCTGATGGTCAAAGCCGCGACCAGCGCAAAACTCGCGGCGGCGCCAAACACATTGCGCGCTGCCGTGGATGCAGGACCGTAGATCATAGAAGTCACTCCCTCGTTTGTTTCTCGAAGATTACCTTTGTTTCTCCAAGATCGCCTTGGGCGAAACTATTGCTTTGGCGAAACGCTGCCCCACCCTGCAATGCGCTGTTCATCGCATTCGTTCCGGAAGGAGAAGGTATCGCCCCATGTCGCAAAGTCGCGCACCGTATTGCTGCGATAACGCCGATGTGATGCCGGCGCTGCGGGCGCTGGGTGTGTGGCGTGCCGCCCCGCCATTTTTCCGCCGCCGTAGCGTCTGCACGGAGTGTGCGAGGGTGCAGATGGCTTGGTCCGTTGGCCACAACAAACCTCAACGAATTCATGGCTTTAAGATTGCATTCAAGCGGCAAAGAGGCTAACGATTCCGGCGGAATGCGGCCCGAACCGCCGTTCAAATATCTTGCCGCACGTGACCCCAGGCTGCAATCTCCGAGACATGGCAGACAATCGCAAGCAACTCCCTGTGCTGATCGTCGGCGGCGGCATCGGCGGCCTCGCGGCCGCGCTGGCGCTCGCCCAGAAGGGACGGCGCGTCCAACTGCTGGAACAGGCGCCCGAGTTCCAGGAAATCGGCGCCGGCATCCAGCTCGGGCCCAACGTCTTTCATATGTTCGACGTGCTCGGCGTGACCGAGGCGATCAACAAGCTCGCGGTGTTTCCCGAATTCCTGATGATGCGGGATTCGATCACCGGCGAGGAGGTCACGCGCATCCCGGTGCTCGGCGCCTTCCGCAAGAAGTTCAAATATCCCTATGGCGTGATCCATCGCGCCGATCTGCACACGGTGCTGCTGCAGGCCTGCCAGCGGCAGCCGGAGCTGATCCAGCTGCTCCCCTCGCAAAAGATGGTCGCTTTCGACGACCGCGGCGATGGGGTCACGGTGAAGACCGAAACCGGCGAGAGCTACGAGGGCGCGGCGCTGATCGGCGCCGACGGCCTGTGGTCCACCGTCCGCCAGGCCATCGTCGGCGACGGCAAGCCGGTGGTTTCCGGCCACATCACCTATCGCGCGGTGCTGCCGACCGCGGAAATGCCCGAACATCTGCGCTGGTGGTCGATGGTGATCTGGGCCGGCGAGAAGGTGCACCTGGTGCAATATCCCATGCGCGGCGGCCAGTTGTTCAACCTGGTGGCGGTGTTTCACTCCAGTCGCTTCGAAGAAGGCTGGAACAGCTTCGGCGATCCGACCGAGCTGCACGAGCGTTTCGCCAATACCTGCGAGCCGGTGCGCACGCTGCTCGGCAAGATCGAGAGCTGGCGCATGTGGGTGCTGCAGGACCGGCCGCCGATCAAGAACTGGAGCAAGGGCCGGGTGACGCTATTGGGCGACGCCGCGCATCCGATGCTGCAATACCTGGCGCAGGGCGCCAACATGGCGATCGAAGACGCGGTGTGCCTGGCCAACCGGATCGAGGAGAGCGGCGGCGACTTCGAGGCGGCGTTTAAGGCCTATCAGGCGGTACGTTATCTGCGCACCGGCAAGGTGCAGATCATGGCGCGGGTCTATGGCGAGTTCTATCACGCCAGCGGCGTGTCGAAGGAGCTGCGCAACATGATGCTGGGCGGGCGCACGCCGGAGCAGGCGATCGAGGCGATGGAATGGCTGTATGGCGAAGACCTGGGTCCGACCGGGTACGGCCACGTCTTCAGCCGCCAGCGGCTGGCGGCGGAGTAAGCGCAGCCCGTGTCCCGGATGCGGTGCAGCGTGAAATGGTGCACCGCTGATCCGGGACCCCGGTTCACAAACAAACCGGGATCCCGGGTCTGCTGCGCACCATTCGCCATAGCGCGTGGCAGACATGCGTCAACACGCCAATGGCTCATGCTGCGCCGCGCCCGGGAAACCTCGCTGGTGCCGGGACTGATCAGCCCCGGTCACGCGATCGGCAGCACGTTGGTGTATTTCACCTGCTCCAGTGCAAAGCTCGATTCGATCGAAGCGATGCCGTCGAGCCGCGTCAGCTTCTGCTTGATGAATTCCTGATAGGCCGCGACGTCCGCCACCACCACGCGCAGCAGATAGTCGCGCGGCCCGGTCATCAGATAACATTCGAGCACTTCCGGCCAGCGCGCGATCGCCTTGGCGAAACGGTCGAGCGACTGCTCGCCCTGGTTTGCGAGCTTGAGCGAGACGAACACGCTCACCGGCAGGCCGATCCGGCGCTGATCCAGCACCGCGACATAGCGCGCGATGATGCCGGAACGCTCCATCATGCGGATGCGGCGCAGGCACGGCGAGGGCGACAGCCCGACTTTGCTCGCGACGTCGGCCAGGCTGATGCGCCCATCCTCCTGCAGCAGCGTCAGAATCTTGCGGTCGAGGGCGTCGAGGTCCTTGGGCGGCGTGCGGCTGACCATATCAAGAATCCCGTGTAAAGTGATGGAATCTGCTAAAAAAGCCATACATAGTAGGTGAAATTAGCAAGAACTGCCGGGAAAATGCCAGCATAATTCGCGGTACCACGCCCGATGACAGCCGGCGACGCCATGAGCGCCCAGACACCACCGCTTTCCGACCGCGAGCTGCGCATTCTCGGCGAGCTCGAGAAGAAGGTGCTGTGGCTGGCATCCTGGACCGTCCACAATGCCAATCATCTGCGCGATGCCGGCGACGGGTTGAAGGTCGGCGGGCACCAGGCCTCGTCGGCCTCGCTCGCCACCATCATGACCGCGCTCTATTTCCACACCCTGCGGCCGCAGGACCGGGTGGCGGTAAAGCCACATGCCAGCCCGATCTATCACGCCATCCAATATCTGCTTGGGCGGCAGACGCAGGACAAGCTGGAGAAATTCCGCGGCTATCACGGCGCGCAGAGCTATCCCTCGCGCACCAAGGACACCGACGACGTCGACTTCTCCACCGGCTCGGTCGGGCTCGGGGTGGCGCAGACGTTGTTCGCCTCGCTGGTGCAGGACTATGTGCGCGCCCACGGCTGGGGCCTCGATCGGCCGGAAGGACGCATGATCGCGCTCGTGGGCGACGCCGAGCTCGACGAGGGCAATATCTTCGAGGCGCTGCTGGAAGGCTGGAAACAGGAGCTGCGGAACTGCTGGTGGATCATCGACTACAACCGCCAGAGTCTGGATGCGGTGGTGCGCGAAGGCCTGTGGGAACGCTACGAGCAGCTGTTCCGGAATTTCGGCTGGGACGTGGTGATCGTGAAATACGGCTCGCTGCAGCAGCAGGCGTTCGGCGAGCCGGGCGGGGAGACCTTGCGGCAATGGATCGACCGCTGCCCGAACCAGCTCTATTCCGCCCTGGTATTCCAAGGCGGCGCCGCCTGGCGCAAGCGCCTGCTCGACGACATCGGCGATCAGGGACCGGTCACTGCGCTGATCGAGAAGCGTTCGGACGATGAGCTGGCCCGGCTGATGAACAATCTCGGCGGCCACGATCTGCCCGCGGTGCTCGACGCCTTTGCACGCGTCACCTCCGACCGGCCGACCTGTTTCATCTGTTACACCATCAAAGGCATCGGTCTGCCGTTCGCCGGCCACAAGGACAACCATGCCGGCCTGATGACGGCTGCGCAGATGGAGACGTTCCGCGCGGCGATGAATGTGCGGCCGGGCCGGGAATGGGACCGGTTCGAGGGGCTGGCGGCATCGCCGGACGAGATCCAGGCATTCCTCGACCAGGTGCCATTCGCGCACAAGGGCGAGCGCCGCCATCCCGCCGCGCGCTTTGACGTGCCGGACGCATTGCCGGTGACGATCCAGCCGGTGATGTCGACCCAGACCGGCTTCGGCGCCATCCTGCACGAGATCGCCAAGGGCGACACGCCGCTGGCCGCGCGCATCGTCACCGCATCGCCCGATGTGACCGTGTCGACCAATCTCGGGCCCTGGGTCAACCGGCGCGGCCTGTTCGCGCGCGCGACCATGGCCGACACTTTCCGCAACGAGCGGATACCATCGACCTACAACTGGTCGTATTCGCCGCGCGGCCAGCATATCGAGCTCGGCATCGCCGAGATGAACCTGTTCATCCTTCTCTCGGCGCTCGGTCTGTCCCACGACATCAACGGCGAGCGGCTCATCCCAATCGGCACGCTCTATGATCCGTTCATCGCGCGCGGGCTCGATGCCTTGAACTACGCCTGTTACCAGGACGCGCGTTTCATCGTGGCGGGAACGCCGTCGGGCATCACGCTGGCGCCGGAAGGCGGCGCCCATCAGTCGATCGGCACGCCGCTGATCGGCATGGCGCAGGACGGCCTGGCCTCATTCGAGCCGGCCTTTGTCGATGAATTGTCGGCGATCCTGACCTGGGCGCTGGCCTACCTGCAAAAGGGGGGCGAGGCGGAGCCGTCGGAACGCAACTGGCTGCGCGATGAGACCGGCGGCTCGGTCTATCTGCGGCTCTCGACGCGGCCGGTCGAACAGATCGAGCGCGCCATGACGCCGGAGTTGCGCCAAGCGATCATCGACGGCGGTTACTGGCTGCGCAAACCGGGGCCGAATTGCGAGGCGGTGGTGGCCTATACCGGCGTGCTGGCGCCGGAAGCGATCGCCGCGGTCGGGCTGATGGGCGAGGACCGCCGCGACGTCGGCTTGCTCGCCGTCACTTCGGCCGACCGCCTCAATGCCGGCTGGAGCGCGGCGCAGCGGGCGCGCGAGCACGGGCTTGTCCATGCCCGCTCTCATGTGGAGCGCCTGCTTGCCGATGTGCCGTCGCATTGCGGCATCGTCACCGTGCTCGACGGCCATCCGGCGACACTGGCCTGGCTCGGCGCGGTTGGCGGCCACCGCGTGCGCGCGCTCGGTGTCGAGCATTTCGGCCAGACCGGATCGATCGCCGAGCTCTACCGGCACTACGGCATCGACTCCCAAGCCATCGTCGCCGCCGCCCAGGCGCTGACGCCGGGCCGCCCGATCCGCCATCTGCGCAGGGCAGGGTAGGGAATTCCCTTTCACCGGACGGCGCGGAAGTTTTCCGCTCGTCCCCGCGCAAGCGGGAACCCAGTGCTTGAGGCAAACTGGATTCCCGCTTTCGCGGGAATGAGCGAACTTCCATCGCCTCGCGCGGACTCGCGCTAGGTTCCCGCCTTCTCGCCGCGCCCTACCGGATGGCCGATGCCGAGTGGCTTGCCGTCGAGCAGCACAAAGGCGACACGCGCGATGTCGTTGCTGCGGTTCACCCAGGCATGATTGGTGCCGCGCTGGACCATGACGTCGCCGGCCTTGAGCTTGACCGTCGAGTCATCCATGTCCATGTCGATCTCGCCCTGCATCACGATGACATAGTCGATGGTCTCGGTGCGGTGCATGCGGCCGGGATTGCCGGGTGGAAAGGTGATCACCGCGAAGCGGCTGCCACCTTCCGGCGGCGGCGTCCCCAGGATACGCGCGCCGTAATCCTCGACCTGTTCTCCGATCGCAATGTCGGCGGGCGTGCAGTCGGTCGACCAGATCAGGATCGAGGTCGCGCCCGACTGGCCTGCCTTCGCATTGCTGGCCGGGCCATCCATGATCACCTTGGCGATATGGTTTTTGTTGTGGCCGGTGACGACCCGGCGGATCGGGGGAAACGTCGGCGCGTTCGTGCTCATGAATGGCTTCCGTGATGGCGGATTTGGTCGCGGTGCTGGCGGCAGGACGATACATAGTATGTAGGATGGTGAAGCAACCCGAAACCCATCGTGCTGCATGGCGCAATCGATGATGGGTTTTTGCTGCGCTCGACCCCATCCCACGCGGTACTGCTTTCATGTCGATGCTTGGCCGGTGCATACTAGACTAGCTCATTCTTGATTGCGCAATCCCGGAAAATTGATGATTGTCTTACATTCATGACCTCGCCCGCGCCGCGTCGGATCGACTTCCACTTCCATCTCATTCCGCCGTTCTACCGGGACGCGGTCTATGAATCCGGCGGGGGACCTGCGATCGGCCGCTATCCGGACTGGTCGCCCGAGCAAGCGCTCGAGCAGATGGATAGGAACGGCATCGCGGTGGCGCTGACCTCGCTGGCGCAGCCAGGCGTCCAGTTCGGCGGGGAGGACCAGGCGCATGCGCTGGCGCGCCGCTGCAACGATTACGCGGCCGAGCTCGGCGCGCGTTGGCCGCAGCGCTTCGGAGCGTTTGCAGTCGTTCCGATGTGGGATATGCGGCGCGCCGTCGCCGAGATCGCGCATTCGCTCGATACGCTGAAGCTGCAGGGCGTCTGTTTGTTCGCCAGCTACGGCGAGAAATTCCTCGGCGATCCGGTGTTCGATCCGGTGCTGGAGGCGCTGAACGACCGCGACGCCGTGGTGTTCGTGCATCCGGCCCTGCATCCGTCGA
Organism: Xanthobacteraceae bacterium; assembly: GCA_046714775.1. GTDB lineage: Bacteria > Pseudomonadota > Alphaproteobacteria > Rhizobiales > Xanthobacteraceae > VAZQ01. The sequence goes on from JBKKAF010000034.1 coordinate 7,083, forward strand.
GCAAGGCGCTCGATCTGCCGTGGCCAGGCTTCATGATGGAATATCCGTTCGACACCACGCGCGCGGCGGTGAACCTGGTGTTTGGCGGGGCGATCGAACGCTTCCCGCGCATCCGCTTCGTACTGGCGCATGCCGGCGGTGTGCTGCCGTTTTTTGCCTGGCGGCTGTCGGTGGCGCCGATGATCGATGCGCGGCTGCAGCAGCATCCGCCCGAGCGCATCCTCGCCGGCTTTCGGCGCTTCTGGTACGACATCGCTTTGTCGCCGGCGCCCGCCACCATGACCTGCCTCGCCGGCATCTCAGCGCCGGAGCGGATCGTGTTCGGCAGCGACTGGCCATTTGCCAATGCGCGGGTGATTGCCGAAGCCCTCAGGAGCTATGAGGCTGATGCCGCTATTGCGCCGGCGCAAAGGATCGCCATCGACCGCGGCAATGCCGTTTCGCTGTTTCCCCAATTTGCCTGAAGAACGCCGGTCGCGACGCTCTTTAAACGCCGGTCGCGACGCTCTATAAAAGGTCGGTCAGCGAGATCGAGCCCTCCCAGCGCTCGTTGGTCAGCGGCACGACCAAGCGGGCTTCGAGACCTTCGGGCGTATAGGTCTGCCGCACCTCGCCGTTGAGCTGCCGCTCGATCACCATGCTGATGAGCCTCGACCCGAAACCCTCGCGCCGTTGGCGCTTGGGGGAGGGGCCGCCGCACTCCTTCCAGTCCAGCACCAGCGTCAGGCCACGGCCGGTCCGATCCACCGCCCACGTTACCTCGACCCGGCCGGGGCGCTCCGACAGGCTGCCGTATTTGCTGGCATTGGTGGCGAGTTCGTGCATCGCCATGGTCAATCCGAACGTGGGATCGGGCTCCAGCAGCACGTCGGGACCGGAAAACGAGATACGATCGAGATACGGCGCCAGCAGCGTGTTGATGATTTCCGTGAGCGAGGCGGATTTCCAGCCGCCCTCGGTGATCAGGCGGTGGGCGTTGGCCAGCGCCAGCACGCGCGCCTCGTATTTCGGCACCAGGTCGGCGAGGTTTTTGGAATTCTTGGCGGTCTGTGAAAACAGCGCCAGCAATTGAGCAAACA
>JBKKAF010000035.1:0-4413 GCA_046714775.1 Xanthobacteraceae bacterium
AGATGAGCACGCCCGAGCGGCGACCGACGATGTCGCCCTTGAACGGCTGATAGGCGTCGAAGAGCCGGTTCATGATCGCGGTGCCGCGGGTGTCGGCGAGCAGCTCGCCCTGGTAGCCGATGAGGCCGCGGGTGGGCGCATGGAAGACGAGGCGCAGGCGGCCGACGCCGGACGGCTTGAGCTCGATCATCTCCGCCTTCCGCTCGGACATCTTCTGCACGACGATGCCGGAGTGGATATCGTCGACGTCGATCACGACCTCCTCGATCGGCTCTTCCAGGTCGCCGGCTTCGTTACGGCGGAACAGCACCTTGGGCCGCGACACCGACAGCTCGAAGCCCTCGCGCCGCATGGTCTCGATCAGGATGCCGAGCTGCAGCTCGCCGCGGCCGGCGACCTCCATCGAATCCTTGTCGTCGGATTCCCGGACGCGCAAGGCGACGTTGCCTTCCGCCTCGCGCAACAGGCGGTCGCGGATCATCCGTCCGGTGACCTTGTCTCCCTCGGTGCCGGCGAGCGGTGAGTCGTTGACGCGGAAGGTCATCGCCAGCGTCGGCGGATCGATCGGCTGCGCGGGAATCGGGATCTCCACCTCGGGCGCGCAGATGGTGTGCGCAACGGTGGCGTCGGGCAGCCCGGCGATGGCGACGATGTCGCCGGCTTCCGCTTCGTCGACCGGGACGCGATCGAGCCCACGGAACGCCAGCACCTTGGTGACGCGGCCGGTCTCGATCAATTTGCCGTCGTGATCGAGCACCTTGACCGCCTGGTTGGGTTTGATCGAGCCCGAGGTGATGCGGCCGGTGACGATGCGCCCGAGATAGGGATTGGCCTCGAGGATGGTGCCGAGCAGGCGGAACGGCCCCACTTCCACCACGGGCGGCTTGACGTGGCGCAACACCAGATCGAACAGCGGCTTCATGCCGTCGCCGTGCGAACCTTCCAGGCTGGCGGCCATCCAGCCCTGCTTGGCCGAACCGTAGAGGATCGGGAAATCGAGCTGCTCTTCCGAGGCATCGAGCGCCGCGAACAGATCGAAGACTTCGTTCACCACCTGGGTAGGCCGGGCATCGCCGCGATCGACCTTGTTGATGACCACGATGGGCTTCAGCCCCATCTTGAGCGCCTTCGACACGACGAACTTGGTCTGCGGCAGCGGCCCTTCGGCGGCATCGACCAGCACCAATGCGCCGTCCACCATGTTGAGGATGCGCTCGACCTCGCCGCCGAAGTCGGCGTGGCCCGGTGTGTCCACGATGTTGATGCGGGTGTCGCCCCACAGGATCGACGTGGCCTTGGCAAGAATGGTGATGCCGCGCTCGCGCTCCAGGTCGTTGGAATCCATCGCCCGCTCGACCTGGCGCTGGTTGTCCCGGTAGGTGCCGGACTGCTGCAGCAGCCGGTCTACAAGCGTCGTCTTGCCATGGTCGACGTGGGCGATGATGGCGATATTGCGAAGCATGACCGGTCAAAACCAATTCGGGCCCCGAAGGGGCCCGCGTGTGCGGGGAATATAGGCAGGTCGCGCAAAGACGCAATGCACCATTTGCGGGGAAGAGGGCCTCCTTGAGGCGGTTATAGGGAGGTAGCAGGGTCCGCGGCGCGCCGCCCCGGCATGATCATTGTCAGGCGCCCGCAGGCCGGCTCCAGGGTCCCCAGGTGACGCCCTTCGGCATCGCCTGGTGCAGCAGCATCATTTCGCCGAGGGTTTCCGGCGTCACCAGCCCGACCAGCCGGCCGCCGGCGTCGACCACCGCCACCGCCGGGGCGGCTTTCTCCTGCAGCAGCGGCAGTGCGTCTTCCAGGCGCCGGCGATGGCCAAGCGTCGGAATTCCGGTCTTCATCACGTCGGCGACGCGCGCATCCGGACCGTGATCCTTCAGCGCGCGAATGAGATCGCTGCGGCCCAGCACGCCGAGCGGCCTGCCCAGGTCGTCGACCACCGGAAACTCGGTCTGGCTGGTGCGCAGCAGGGTCTGCACCGCCTCCTCCACCGGTGCGTCCGGCATCAGCGTTGCATATTGCGTCATCATCGCGGTGCTGACCGGCACCCCGCGCGACATCTGCCGCATCGCCACCATATGCGCTTCCGACGAGGCCGCGAGATAGACAAAGACCGCGATGAAAATCAGCATCGGATTGGAGAACAGCCCGATGAAGCCAAGCACGAAGGCAAAGCCCTGGCCGACATAGGCGGCGATCTCGGTGGCGCGCACAAAGCCGAGACGGGTCGCCAGCAGCGCGCGCAGGATGCGGCCGCCGTCCATCGGGAAGGCCGGGATCAGGTTGAACAGCGCCAGGAACAGGTTTACCGCCGCGAGCCGGTCGACCATGGATACTTTCGCACTGTCCATGGCGGCCAGATCGCCGGCGTCGAGCCGCGCGCCGACGAGCGCGACCAGACCGAAAGCGATCACGACATTCACCAGCGGACCGGCAATGGCCACCAGGAATTCCTCATAGGGCCGCTCGGGAATGCGCTCCAGGCGGGCCACCCCGCCGATCGGCAGCAGTGTCACGTCGGGCGTGGCGATGCCGAAGGCGCGCGCCATGAAGACATGGCCGAATTCATGCGCCGCCACGCAGGCGAACAGCAGCAGCATGAAAGCGACCCCGTACCAGGCCGCTTCCGGTCCGCCGGAGATGTAACTGGCGACAAAAATCCAGCCCAGAAACAACACGAATGTAATGTGCACCCGGATCGCCGTTCCAGCGATCGAGCCGATGCTTAGCGACCAAGGCATGGAAATCCCTCGTGGCGGAAAATCGATGGTGAAACTTAAGTATGCGCTCGGGCGGCGGTTTGCGAGTGGCGGCATGACCGCGTTCCATGGCACAATCGCGGTGGCTTCGAATTGACCCTTGTCAGGGCCTTCCGGAACGGACGGTGCGCCATGCCACAGAAACTCTCCGCCGACGCGCGCAAGACCGCGCTCGCCAAGCTCTCCGGTTGGAGCGACGCGCCAGCGCGCGACGCCATCGCCAAAAAATTCACCTTCAAGGATTTCAACGAGGCCTTCGGCTTTATGACAAGAGCGGCGCTGATCGCGGAAAAGCTCGACCACCATCCCGAGTGGTTCAATGTCTACAAGACCGTCGAGGTGACGCTGTCCACCCACGATGCCGGGGGCGTCACCGAGCTTGATATCAAGCTGGCCGAGGCGATGAACCGGCTCGCTTCCTAACAACCCCGCTGCCAGGACGGCGGGTTACGGCTCGTCATTCCGGGGCGCGCAGCCGATCTCGGGCTTGCCTGAGATCGGGAGTTGACATCTCCAAGTCGGCGAAAGCCGACTTGGCTGGCTCGCGAACCCGGAATCCAGAAGCGCCGACGCGGCAGGAATCGCTCCGACTCGGGTTATGGATTCCGGCTCTCGGTCGCTCGCTCCCTCGGCCGGAATGACGGAGAGGCAAAGAGTGCGCCTTTACGTCGTCACGATTTGAGTGCAACTGAATAATAAGGAGACTGGAATGCTATTCGGGCGCACCGCCTTTTGGGAGAAAGCCGGGTTCGATCCGCGCGCCGCGCGGAACGAGCAGGAGGTCCAGCGTGGCTTCTGGAGCAAGGCCAAGGCCGTCGCCCGCACGCTGCCGTTCGCCGAGGACCTGGTCGCGGCCTATTATTGCGCCTTCGACCGCGATACGCCGATCCAGGTGAAAGCGACGCTCGTGGGCGCCCTCGCCTATTTCGTGTTGCCGGCCGACGCCATTCCCGACTTGTTTCCGATGCTCGGCTTCACCGACGACGCCGCAGTGCTGCTGGGCGCGCTCCGCCTGGTGACCGGCCATGTCCGCCCCGAGCATCGCGAGGCGGCGCGGCGCGCGCTCCTGCGCGGGCTCGACCACCCGCACTGACCCTGCCCGCACCCCGATGGCCAAGCCCGGCGCGCGCTTCGGCGGCACCAATATCGGGGCAGCGATTGCGGAGGCTGCGGCGCTCTATCAGCAGGGCCGGCTCGACGAGGCGGAGAAGATCTGCACGCGCATTCTAAAAGCCGCGCCCGACGTGTTCGACGCGCTGCATCTGCTTGGCCTGCTCAAATTGCGGCGCGGCAAGGCCGGCGCCGCCCATGGGTTGATCGCCGACGCGCTCAAGCTCAATCCCAATTCGCCCGATGCGCTGTCCAATCTCGGCCTCGCGCTTGCCGCGCTTGGTCGCGACGCCGAGGCGCTGACACATTTCGAACGGGCGCTGGCGCTGGCGCCCGGCAGCATCGAAGCGCTCAACAATCGCGGCAATGTGCTGCTGAAACTGCGGCGCCCGGCGGAGGCGCTGACCGCCTTCGAACGGGTGGTGGAACTGGAGCCGCGCCATCTCGGCGCGCGCAGCAATCGTGCCAATGCGCTGGCGGAGCTCGGACGGCTGGACGAGGCGCTAGCGCAATACGACGCCGTGCTGGCGGTGCAGCCGGG
>JBKKAF010000036.1:0-5841 GCA_046714775.1 Xanthobacteraceae bacterium
CCACCGGCCGGCGGCAGTCGCTGTGCGAGGCGACCGCCATGCGCAAGGGCATCACCGCCGAGCAGGCTAAGCCCGATCGCAGCGCGAGCGTGCCGGCCGACCGGCTCGGCGATCCGGCGGAGTTCGGCGCCACCTGCGCATTCCTCTGCTCGGCCCATGCCGGTTACATCACCGGCCAGAGCATCCTGATCGACGGCGGCGCCGCGCCGGTCACGCTGTAAACGCACAAATCAATAAAAAGCCCCGGAGCCGGGCTCCGGTGCCAACAGTCGTGTCATGTTTCGCGCGAAGTGTCGCGCAGTGCGATCAGAAGCGCGCGGAAACCGGGCTGACCTGGCTTCCCAGATTGAAGCGATAGTTCAAGCCGACCTTTGCGGTGTGTATCCGGTTGCGGTGCTCGAAGACGTCACCGTCGAGATTGGTGCTCGAGGCCGTGCCAAAATCCATGTAGAGGTACTCGCCCTTGAGCGAGATCTCGGGCGCGATCATGAATTCGATGCCGCCGCCGATGGTCCAGCCCCAGCGCGTGCCGGTGACTTCGCTGAAATCCGTCGGATCGAGCACGCCGGCCGCGACATTGGAAGCGGTGTTGGCGATGCGCGCCCAGGCGGCGCCGCCCTTGGCGTAGATGAGCGCCTTGTCGACCGCGATGCCAAGACGTCCGGTCAGTGTGCCGTGCCATCCCAGCCGCACGCCGGAAAAGTTGGCATTGACGGCGTCAAAGGTGGCCTGCCGGATATCGGCGAAACTGACATCGGCTTCAAAGCCGAGAAGGAAGCCTCCGGCCTCCATATTGTAGCCGACGGTGCCACCAGCCAGCGGCCGGCACTTATCGAATGAGAAGCTGCGTCCGACGCCGTCGTCGAAGCCGCCGAACGGCGTGACGTTGCTCGTGGTGACCAGCGGGCAAGCGGCGCCCGCGTGAATGCCGACATACATGCCGGCCCAGCTGTTGACGATGATCACCTGCCGCGGCGGCTCCGGCGGCTGTGCTTTGACGACCTTGGCGGCTTTTTTCTTGACCGGAAGGTTGGCGGCGTCTGCGGCATTGCAAGCCACGACGGCGAATACGGCCACCAGGCCCCCACGAACGATGTGATGCATGTTGAGCTCCCCGCCGGCTTCCGCCGGCCCAATGGTGCACGCCGCCGCAAACCACGACGAAACGCGTCACCGACAACGGACAATGAGATCGACTCGGACGGCCTCAACTCACCACGGGTATGGTTAACAAGAGGTAACCGACCGCCATTCGCGCACCGGCGCACCCATGGCAAAAGGCGCGGTCCGATCACCACCAGGCGTGGAAATGGTGCACCGGGCCATGGCCCGTCCCGATGCGAAGCTTCGCCGAAGCGGCCAGTGCGGCAGTGACATAGTCCTTGGCCTGGCGCACGGCCTCCGGGAGATCGCTGCCCTTGGCGAGCCCCGCGGCAATCGCCGACGACAGCGTGCAGCCGGTGCCATGGGTATTGGACGTGGCGATCCGGTCTGCAGCCAGGCGGGCGACCGCGCCGGCTTCCACCAGCAGATCGACGCTCTCGGCGCCGCTGCCGTGGCCGCCTTTCAGCAGCACGGCGCGCGCGCCAAGCGCGAGCAGGCGCTCGGCTTGCTCCTGCATCTGCGCTTCGGTGACGGCAAGCGGCGCGTCGAGCAGCGCGGCGGCCTCCGGCAGGTTCGGCGTGATCAAAAGCGCGCGCGGTATCAGCACGCGCTTGAGCACCTCGATGGCGTCAGGCGCCAGCAGCCGGTCACCCGAAGTGGCCACCATGACCGGGTCGAGCACGACATTGCGCGCCTTGTGGCGCTGCAGTCCGCGCGCCACCGCTGCGATGGCGCTCGCTTGCGACAGCATGCCGATCTTCACCGCCGCGATCTTGAGATCGGAGAACACCGCGTCGATCTGGGCGGTGATGAAATCCGGCGGCACGTCGTGGATGCCGGTGACGCCTTTGGTGTTCTGCGCGGTCAGCGCGGTGATCACCGAGGCACCATAGACGCCGAGCGCGGAGAACGTTTTCAGATCGGCCTGGATGCCGGCGCCGCCGCTGGAATCCGAACCGGCGATGGTAAGCGCAATCGCGGTCATGGCCGCTCCCGCTGGGCCAGTGCGGCATCCACAATGCCGCGCAGATCGCGCGCCGCGGCGGTCGGGTCAGCGGCAAGCGAGAGCGCCGAGATCACCGCGACGCCATCGGCGCCGGCCGCAATCGTGCCCCCCGCATTGCCGTGGTCAATCCCGGCGATGGCGCAGAGCGGCAGTGCGGGCGCACGCCGGCGAAAGACGCCGGCGATCCGTTGCAGCCCGGCAGCCCCGATCGGCGGATCGGGATTGTTTTTGGAGGCGGTGGCGAACACCCCGCCGATGCCGACATAGTCGAGCCGCTCGACCGGCGCGGCCTCGGCCTGCGCTACGGTCTTGATCGACAGCCCGATGATCGCGTCGGGTCCAAGCAGGCGCCGCGCATCCTTCACCGCCATGTCGTCCTGCCCGACATGCACGCCGTCGGCGCCAGCGGCAAGCGCGACATCGACGCGGTCGTTGACGACGAGAGGAACGTGGAACCGCACGAGCGCCGCCTTGATGGCGCGAGCGCGTTCCACCAGCACGCGGGTCTCGCTGCGCTTGTCGCGCAGTTGCAGCAAAGTCGCGCCGCCGGCGGCCAGCAGGGCGGCCAGCTCGGCGAGATCGCGCCCGTCCGCGCGTTCGGGATCGACCAGGGCATAGAGGCGCAGGTCGACTGCGCGGGACCGATTGGATGGCGACATCTCAGCTCCCTCCGCCGGCATGACCCGGATCAGGTTCCACGGGTTGGCTCTCGCCTCTCAGTCCGATGAAACCGCATCGGACACCCCATTGAGATTGCTCGATACGTAATTCGGCTGTGCGGCGCGCGCAAGCCGCCTTGCCACGCCTGGGCCTTTTTGCTGGATTGCTGAACCGGCAGGTGGCGCCGGACACGGAGAGTTCGATGGTCCCCTTCTTCGTCCAGGTCAAATGCGAGCTCGGCAAGTCCTACGACGTGGCGAACAAGATCGCCGACGCCGAGATCGCCTCAGAAATCTATTCGACCGCCGGCGAGTTCGACCTGCTGGTGAAGTTCTATGTCGACGCCGCCACCGATATCGGGCATTTCGTCAGCGAGAAGGTGCAGACCATCCCCGGCATCAAAGACACCCGCACCGTGATCACTTTCAAGGCCTTTTGACGCCGCTTCTCACACCAAGGGGGAACGCGCATGAAAGTCGTTCAGATCTCGCCCCGCGGAAAATCCTCGCTCTACAGCGTTCTGGTCAAACGCGAAGCCGCCATCCGCGCGGGCGGCCGCGGCACCTTTGTGCGTAGCGGGCGCAAGACCGCACGCGCCGCCACCTGGAAGCACAAGAGATTCCGCGGGTCGGTGAACCTCAAGCGCGATGACGGGGAAGCGGTCACCGCCAAAGTACGCTCCAGCTCGCCCGAGGACGAGCGTAAATTGCTGTCGTCGTTCCTCGGCTTTGTCGATCGGCAGTGCGGCGATGAGGTCGCGTCGATCCGTATCGACTATCACTAGTGTCCCGAATCCGAAGTCCGCGCGCACCTTGCTGCAAGCACTCTTGCGAACTTCGGATTCAAGGGGACACTAGCAATCATAACTAGGCGGCGTCAGGTGCCCACCGGCGGGCCTTCGGCAGCGCGCTGGCGCTGCAAGCCGAGCTGGCGCTCGCGCCAGACCACGAACAGCCCCGCCGCGGTCACGATCGCAGCGCCGATGTAAACTTCGACCGTCGGCACCTCCCGGAACATGAAGTAGCCGAGCACGAAAGCCCACAGCATCGCCGTATAATCGAAAGGCGCCAGCAACGAGGCCGGCGCGAAGCGGAAGCTTTCGGTGAGGAGGAGATGCGCCAAGCCGCCGCAGATCCCGATGGTGGCCAGCGCCGCCATCTGCGTGGCATTGGGCACGTGCCATCCGAACGGCAAGGTCAATAGCCCGCCGAGCGCGCAAATGAGCGAGAAATAGAATACGATGGCGGGCGTGGTTTCGGTGTCGGTCAGCCGGCGGGTCTGGATCACCGAGCCGGCATTGGCGAACACCGCCGCGACCGCGCATAGCGCGCCCACCGTCGCCACGCTCGGCGCGGCGCCCCAGCTTTGCACCACGTCGAGATGGGGCGTGAGCATCACCAGCACGCCGCCGAAGCCGACGATCACCGCCGACCAGCGGTAGATACGCACGCGCTCCTTCAAAATAACAGCCGCCATCCCCACCGTGACCAGCGGCGTGGCAAAGCCGATCGCGATCGCATCGACCAGCGGCAGCCGCGCCAGGCCGGCGAAATTCAGCGACATTCCGACGATACTGATCAAGCCGCGCGTGAGATGGCCGAATGGGCGGTTGGTACGCACCGCCGCCATCAGTTCGCGCCGCCAGGCATAGATCAGCACCACCGGCAGGATGGCAAAGGCGGAGCGGAAGAACACGATCTGCCCGAGCGGAACCACATCGCCGACATAGCGGATGAGCGCCGACATCACCGCGAAGAACATGGCGGAGGCGAGCTTGAGCAGGATGGCCTTGGCGATATTCATGCGAACAGGCCTGCCATGGTGTCGTCGTTTTCGGAAGCCACACTTGCGCATCCGGGACATGTATCCGGCGTACCGCGCACGGCGTGGTGCGGCGGCATCGACCTCGGCGGGCCCCGGGAAAAAGCGCGGAATTCTGCAGACGCGGTCGCCGCCGGACATAAGCGGCAGAACGACGCGCCGTACAGCGGAGAATTCACATGGCCACCTATATCATCCTGGGAAACTTCACCGAACAGGGCATCCGCAACGTCAAGGACAGTCCCAAGCGGGCGGAAGCCGTCAAGCAGCTGGCGAAGCAGGCCGGCATCACCATGAAGGAAATCTACTGGACGCTCGGCCAACACGATCTGGTCGCGATCTTCGACGCGCCCGACGATGCGTCGATGACCGCGCTCGGGCTTGCCATCGGCGCCGCCGGCAATGTGCGCACGAATACCTTGCGCGCATTCTCGGCCGGTGAATTCAACGGCATTCTCGGCAAGCTGCCGGCGGCTTGAAACCGTTTCTGTCCGTTATTGCGGACGCGCCGGCGGCGGCGGACCGTCGACCGGCGGCAGCGATTTCAAATAGACCGCCATGGCGGCGCGATCCGCGGGCGAAAGCTGCGCGGTGTCGCGCACCACCTCGGCCATCTCGCCGCTCACCTGGTCGTCCGGGGTCTCGCCGATCTCGAGCAGCCGGACGAAGTCCTGCTCGCTCCAGCCGCCGAGCGCCTTCTGGGTGATGTTCGGTATCCAGCCCTTGCCGGACGGATCGGGGCCGCCGGCAAAGCGCTGGCTCTCGACCACCGCGCCGAGAACGTTGCGTGGGCTGTGGCATTGCGCGCAATGCGCCGGGCCGTTGACCAGATAGGCGCCGCGATTCCATTGCGCCGACCGGGATGGATCGGGCCGGTACGGCGCGCCATCCAGGAACAACAGCTTCCAGATGCCGACCCCGCGCCGGATGTTGATCGGAAAGCGCAGTTCATGGTCGCGCGTTTTGCCTGCCACCGCCGGCAGCGTCGTGAGATAGGCGAACAGGTCGCGCAGGTCATCGACTGCCATGCGCTGATAGAAGGCGTAGGGAAACGCCGGGTAATAATGCCGGCCATCGGGCGAGGTGCCGTTGCGCATGGCGGCGACGAAATCCGTTTCGCTCCAGGCGCCGATGCCGTCGGTCGGATGGGTCGAAATATTGGTCGGGTAGAAGATCCCGAATATCGACTTGAGCGCCAGTCCGCCGCCCAGCCTGGTGCGGTCCGGCTGCTCGAGGCTGGCGTGGCACGA
>JBKKAF010000037.1:0-22424 GCA_046714775.1 Xanthobacteraceae bacterium
GGGCGCCCCCCCCGCCCCCCCCCCGCGACGCGACACACCCATGACTCAGTACTCTGATACTCAGGCGACGCGGCCGGTGACGCGGGACCTACAACCGACAAGAATGAACATGCCTCGCCAAGGTAAACATTCAGTTGATGGCCGCGGCGCAATTTTACAGGTAACGTCTTGCAAACCATGCGGAACCAAACCATTTCGACACTGTTCAATTGGTGCCGCGCGAAAGTGCGATTGGACTTGGCGTTTGTGCTCGGCAACTATTGCCGAGTGAGGCCGACGGAGAGCACCAATGCGCTGGGATGATCTGCCGCAAAGCGACAACGTTGAGGATCGCCGCGGCGATGGCGGAGGATTCGGCGGCGGCGGAGGTGGAGGTGGAGGATTGCCCGGCGGCGCCGGCGGTCTCGGCATCGGCGGCATCATCGTGATCGGATTGCTCGGCTGGGCTCTCGGCATCGATCCGGGTCTGCTGCTCAGCGGCGCCGAAATTCTCACCGGCGGTAACCAGCGTCAGGAGACGCCATACCAGCAAGGACCGCGCGGCCCGACGGCGAAGCCGACCGACGAAACCGGCAAGTTCATTTCCGCCGTGCTGGGCAGCACCGAGGTGACGTGGAAGAACATCTTCCAGCAGGAAGGCCAGACCTATCGCGCGCCGCGGCTCATCATTTTCTCGGGCGTGACCAACTCAGGTTGCGGCACCGCGCAGAGCGCGATGGGACCGTTCTATTGCCCGCCGAGCCGCGAGGTTTACCTCGACACGTCGTTCTTCAGCGACCTGGAGCGGCGCTTCCGCGGCTGCACCGGCGATGCGTGCCGGTTCGCCCAGGCCTATGTGATCGCCCACGAGGTCGGCCATCACGTGCAGAACCTGCTCGGCGTGCTGGGACGGGCGCGGCAGACACAGCAGGGCATAGAGCGGGCGGCGGCCAACCGAATCCAGGTGCAGGTCGAGCTGCAGGCCGATTGCTTCTCCGGCATCTGGGCGCATCATTCCGAGCAGCAATGGAAATTGCTGCAGCCGGGCGACATCGAGGCGGCGCTGCGCACCGCGGCGGCGATCGGCGACGACACGCTGCAGCGGCGCTCGCAGGGCCGCGTGGTGCCCGACTCCTTCACCCACGGCACGTCGGAGCAGCGCCGGCGCTGGTTCGAGACCGGTTTCAAGCAGGGGACAGTGGCAAGCTGCAACACGTTCGCGGCAAAGCAACTCTAGAGCGTGATTGCTCAGGTTGAATCGCAATCACGCTCTAGCTTATTGTTTGAGCATGATCTTTTCCGAAAACCGGTTCCCACTTTTCGGGATCATGCTCTAGTGCCGGCAGCAGGGCTTGGCGAACTTCGATTCAAGACACTGGGCATCCGCCGCCGGATGAAAGTCGCTGTTGCACCCGCAACGGGGAAATTCTGCTAAGCTTGTTGGCGTCGGCGGCCCGTCCGGCCAGGCAGCCAAGCCATACGGGGTCGCTACACTGAATGAGTAGCAAGTGAGTAGCGTATGAGCATTTCCGGAATCGACCAGAGCCGGCAGTTCGTCCCGCTCAAGATCGCGGTGCTGACGGTCTCCGACACGCGCGACCTACCCGACGACAAATCGGGCGGCACGTTGGTCGAGCGGATCAAAAGCGTGGGCCACATCGCGGCCGAGCGCAGCATCGTGCCCGACGAGGTCGAGACCATCCGCGCGCGCGTCAAGGAATGGATCGCCGATCCCGCGATCGACGTGATCATCACCACCGGCGGCACCGGCTTCACTGGCCGCGACGTCACGCCAGAAGCGGTCGAGCCGCTGTTCGAGAAACAGATGGAGGGCTTTGCGGCGCTGTTCCTGATGGTGAGCTTCCGCAAGATCGGCACGTCGGCGATCCAGACCCGCGCCACCGCCGGCGTCGCCGGCGGCACCTACATCTTCTGCCTGCCCGGCTCACCCGGCGCCTGCAAGGATGCCTGGGACGAGATCTTGGTGCATCAACTCGACTACCGCTATCGCCCCTGCAATTTTGTCGAGATCATGCCGCGGCTCGACGAGCATCTGCGGCGGCCGACAGCCAAGGGTGCGACTGCCTGAGCATCAACCGTTCGGTGAACGTGCAGCACCGCAGCCCGACCCTCATGGGGAGCGTCGCACGTAGCCAAGTTTACGCAGGCTACGCCTGCTATGGCGACGCGTCTCGAACCATGAGGCCCCCCGAGCCAACACGCACAGCCGGTCATCCTATTCAGTCCTTTGAAAATAGCGGGCCAGTATGTTCTTGATTTGTTCTGATAGCTCCTTTACATATGACCCATGACTCGCCACTCCGCCCTCCGGCGTCCGTCGGCGCAGACGCCTTCGGAACCATCAGGCTTTGCGCGCAAACCGCCTAAGCCGGTAGGTCCATTGCGGCCAGCCGCCATCGATCTCGATTCGCTGCCGGACACCGCCGTGTCGGTGGAAACCGAGCGCCGCCGCGGCCGCGGTGCGACCTCGAATGCTTCCGGGCGTTACGAACCGCTGGCGCGCATCGCCTTCGATGACGGGTGGCAAAGCCTCGACGATCTGCCGCCGTTCAAGACCACGGTGACGATGGACGCCACCCGCAAGATCATCACCCGCAACGAGTCGCCGGACATTTCGTTCGACCGCTCGATCAATCCCTATCGCGGCTGCGAGCACGGCTGCATCTATTGCTTCGCGCGGCCGACCCACGCCTATCTCGGCCTCTCGCCCGGGCTCGATTTCGAATCCAAGCTGTTCGTCAAGCCGAACGCGCCGCAACTGCTGGAGCGCGAATTGTCAGCAGCCGGTTACCAGCCGCGCACCATCGCGATTGGCACCAACACCGATCCCTACCAGCCGATCGAGCGCGAGCATCGCGTGATGCGCGGTATTCTGGAAGTGCTGGAGCGCACCGGCCATCCGGTCGGCATCGTCACTAAATCAGCGCTGATCCTGCGCGATCTCGACATTCTCTCGCGCATGGCCAAGCGCAACCTGGTCAAGGTCGCGTTGTCGGTAACGACGCTCGATCCCAAGCTCGCGCGAGTGATGGAGCCGCGCGCGGCGACGCCGGCGCGACGCATCGACGCGCTACGCGACTTGTCGGCCGCAGGCGTGCCGACCTCGGTGATGGTGGCGCCGGTCATTCCGGCCATCAACGACGCCGAAATCGAGCGCATCCTCGATACCGCCGCGGCGGTCGGCGTCACCGGCGCCGGCTGGGTGCTGCTGCGGCTGCCGCTCGAAGTGCGCGACCTGTTTCGCGAATGGCTGATGACCAATTTCCCCGACCGCTGTCGCCACGTTTTCAAGCTGGTGCGCGACACCCGCGGCGGCAAGGATTACGATTCCGGCTGGGGCAAGCGCATGAGCGGCGGCGGGCCGGTGGCCTGGATGATCGGCCGGCGTTTCGAGGCGGCCTGCGACAAGCTCGGCCTCAACAAGTCGCGCAAGAAGCTCACCACCGAGCATTTCAGGCCGGCGCCTCGCCAGACCGATCAGCTCAGTCTGTTTTAGCTCCGGCGCCCATGCGGCCGCTACTCGCCAAGCCTAGCTCTTGGCTTTCTGGTCCTGCACCTTGTCCTTCTCATCGACCTGCCGTTCCACCGTGATGCTGAGGCGCTGATAGACGCCGAGGCCAAGCACCAGCAGGATGGCAGAGATCAACAGGAAGGTCGGATAGAACAACTCGGTGACATTGTCCTGGCTGACGCGGAAAATGGTGACCAGCGCTTCCAGAAAAACCGCGATTGCGATGGTCGAGATGAACCGGGTCAGGCTGCGTCGGGCTTCCGACGTCACGCGCATTTCGCGGGCGCGCACCACCTCTTCCTCGATCAGATATTTGGCGACGTCATAGACGGCGATCGAGACGACCACGTAGCCGATGCCCGTTAGCGCCGCGAGCCCGACATTCCGTCCCGACCACAGTGTGGACAGGAATTGCACGAGCGCGTCGACGGTCATCGCGATGGCGAACAGCATCAGGATCGCCGCGGCCAGGCCGAACACCAGGCGGGAGAGCCAGTCGAACAGATCGGAGGCGGCGGCCTTGGGTTTCACGTTATCGGCCCCTTTTGCGGCGCCGGGCCGGCCGTTCCGGCTGCTCGGCGATCAAGCGATAGCCTGAAAGTTCCAGGCCGCCAAGCGCAGCAAATCATGGCGCTCGTCCCCGGCTTTCACAGCCCTGTATCGGTGCAGTTGACAGGCCAGGCATGGCGCGCACCATCGCGCCATGAGTCGCGCCTCCGCCCAGCCCATCCGTCTGCCGCTCGACGAAGTGATCTTGCGCCCGACCTTCCGCCGCGAACGTGCGGCGATGAAGCGCGGGGTCTGGCCGGTGGCCGGCTGCGACGAGGCCGGGCGCGGTCCGCTCGCCGGGCCGGTGGTCGCCGCTGCGGTGATCCTCGATCCGAAGCGGGTGCCGCGCGGCCTCGACGATTCCAAAAAACTCGATCCGGAGATGCGGGAAAAGCTCTATGCCAGGATCTGCGCCAGCGCCGAAGTGGCGGTGGCGTTCGCGCCGCCCGCGCGCATCGACCGCGACAATATCCTGCGCGCCTCGCTATGGGCGCTGGCGCGCGCGGTGGCGGCATTGCCGACGCGTCCGCTGCTGGTCTTTGTCGATGGCCGCGACCGCATCGATACCGGCTGCGACTGCGAAGCGGTGATCAGCGGCGACGCCATCATCGCCTCGATCGCCGCCGCTTCGATCGTCGCCAAGGTGACGCGCGACCGGCTGATGGCACGGCTTGGCCTTGCGCATCCGGGCTACGGCTTCGAACGTCACAAGGGCTATAGCGTGCCGGAGCATTTCGACGCTTTGGCGCGGCTGGGACCGACCATCCATCACCGCCGTACCTTCTCGCCGGTAGCGGCGAGCTATGGCGATCGGGCCGAAGCGGGCGAAATCCGTCCCGCCGTGTTGCCTCTCTAGCGCCCGGGCCTTATCTCTGCCGGCTTGTCGGTACAACAGCCGCGCGGGCCGATGCTGTACGTCTCCATCTTTGTGGAATTGCTGCGCGCGCGGCCCGCACTCGCGGTCTGGATCGCGGCGCTGCTGCAGGCGGCCTTGTGGACCCTTGTCCCCGGCCTGTTCTATGAGGCTCCGCCCGGCGACGTGCCCGCGGTGCTCGCAGTCGGGCATGAATTCCGCCTC
This sequence comes from Xanthobacteraceae bacterium, assembly GCA_046714775.1. Classification (GTDB taxonomy): domain Bacteria; phylum Pseudomonadota; class Alphaproteobacteria; order Rhizobiales; family Xanthobacteraceae; genus VAZQ01. The sequence continues at coordinate 5,139 of JBKKAF010000037.1, forward strand.
GGCACCCATCTTGGCCCGCCGCTCGCCTTCTGGCTCGCGGAAGTGGTCTACAGCCTGACCGGCAGCCTGTTCGGGGTCTATGCGGTGTCGCAGGTCTGCGTGGTGGCGACCTATTGGACGGTGTTTGCGCTCGGGCGTTCCATCGTCGGCGCGCAGCATGCGGCGCTGGCCGTGCTGCTGATGGTCGGCATTTCGATCCTCACGGTGCCGACACCCGATTTCGGGCCCGGCATTTTGGCGATGCCGCTGTGGGCGCTCATCCTGCTGCATTATTGGCGGGCGGTGGGCGAGGGGCGGCGCGGTTATTGGGTGCCGCTGGCGATCGAAATCGGGCTTCTCCTGCTCACCAATTATGCCGGCTTCCTGCTGCTCGCGCTTATGGCACTGTTCACGCTGGTAAACCCGCGCGCGCGCGCCACCCTGGCTACGACCGACCCGTGGATCGCCGTCGCGCTGGCGCTCATCGTCATGTTGCCGCATCTGCTTTGGCTTTGGGATTCCGGCGACGGTTTGCTGCCGTCGTTTAATAGCCTGCGCTTTCCCGAGCTTGGCGCCGACAGGTTCGTCACTTGGCTGCGTCAGGTGGCGTTGATCGCCATCGCCCATGTCGGCCTCTTGGTGCTGGTGGCGCTGGTCGTGGGTTGGCCATGGTCGCGGCGAGAACCGGCGCCGGTGATCATGCGGCGGCCGGTCGATCCGTTCGCCCGGCAATTCATCTACTTCTTCACTTTCACGCCGGCGCTGGCGGCGACTTTGACCGCCGCGCTCGGCGGCTGGGTAGTGCCGATCGGCGGCTATGCGCCACTGGTCGTGCTGTCGGGCCTGGCGGTGATCGTTGCCGCCGGCGACGGCATCGAACTCACCCATCAACGTGCCGCAATCTGGGGCTGGTTCGGTCTGTTACTGGTGCCGCCGGCCTTGACCGTCGCCGCGCTGCTGTCGCTGCCCTGGATCGGCGTCGATTTGGGCGTCGCACAACCGGCGGAGCCGATCGCTCGTTTCTTTGCCGACAATTATCAGCGCCGCATCGGGCAGCCACCGAAGATCGTGGCCGGCGAGCCGCGCACCGCGGCATTTGTCTCGCTCGGGCCAAGCCGTCCCGGGCTGTTCCTGCAGTCCACGCCCGACCGCTCGCCCTGGCTGACCTTGGACGATATCAAAACGAATGGTGCGATCGTCGTGTGGCCCACCACCGATACCGCCGGCACCGTACCGCCGTATATCAGGGAGCGGTTTCCCGACCTCGTACCGGAAGTACCGCGCGCCTTCGATCGGCGGGTGCAGGGCCGGCTGCCGCTGCTGCGCATCGGCTGGGCGGTGATCCGCCCGCAAACGGCGCCGGCGGCTGCGCCGGCCGCGCCGGCCGGTGCGACGCCGCAATGACCGGTGTCAGTGGTAGCTATCGCCCTCACGCACCTTGCCGCGGAAAATCCAGTACACGAAAACGATATAGCCGAGGATGATCGGCAGCAGCGCGAGCGTGCCGACCAGCATGAACATCTGGCTCGAAGGCGAGGCCGCGGTCTGCCAGATGGTGAGCGAGGGCGGCACGATATAGGGGAAAATCGAGATCACCAGCCCGGCATAGCCGAGCAGGAACAGCCCGATCGCCGCGATGAACGGCAGCACGTCACGCCCCTTATCCAGCGCGCGCCATGCCAGCAACGCGGTGAGTGCGGTCAGGAGCGGCACCGGCCACAGATAGTAGATGTTGGGTATGGAGAACCAGCGCGCCGCGATGCGCTCGATGGCTAGCGGCGTCCACAGGCTCACAATGGCCATGAACCCGAGCACCACGAGCAGCAGCAGTTTCGCCTGGACGCGGGCGCGGTCCGCCACCGTGCCCGTGGTTTTCATCACCAGCCAGGTGGCGCCGAGCAGCGCATAGCCCGCGACCACGGCGAAGCCGCACAAAACGCCAAACGGTGTCGCCCAGTCGAACACGCCGCCGGCAAAAGCGCCGTTCTCCACCTTGATGCCCTGAATGAGTCCGCCGAGGATGACGCCTTGCGAAAAGGCCGCCAGCGTTGCGCCGGCAGCAAAGGCGAAATTCCAGTAGCGCTTGCTGGTCACCGCCACATGCCGGAACTCAAAGGCGACGCCGCGGAACACCAGCGCCAGCAGCATGACGATCACCGGCAGATAAAGCGCGGGCATGATCACCGCATAGGCGCGCGGGAAGGCCACCAGCAGTCCGCCGCCGCCCAGCACCAGCCAGGTTTCGTTGCCGTCCCAGAACGGCGCGATCGATGCGATCATCTGGTCGCGCTCGCTTTCGCGTTTGGCGAAAGGAGACAGCACGCCGACCCCAAGATCGAAACCGTCGAGGATCACATACATCGCGACCGCGAGCCCGATCAGGCCCGCCCAGATCAGCGGAAGATCCCACTCCATCTGCGCTCCTCAGCCAAGGAGACGAAATTCATTCACCCGCTGCCAGCGCGCTTCGTCCGGCGTCGTGGGCGGATGATATCGGCCGCGTCGGCGTCCCCGAAGGCGGCACCACCTCGGTATCCAGTCCCTTCGCGATCAGCCGGTTGATGTAATAGATGCCCATCGTGAACACGATGCCATAGACCACCACGAACATCGCAAGCGTGCTGGCGACGGCGGAGCCCGGCACCGGCGAAGCGGCCTCGGCGGTGCGCTGAAGACCCTGCACGATCCACGGCTGGCGGCCGCTTTCGGTCACCACCCAGCCGGCAATGACGGCGACGAAGCCGGTCCACCAACTGTGCGCCACGATGCGCAGATACCATCGCGTCTCGAACAAGACGCCGCACCACATCAGCCAGGCGCCGATCAAAGCCGCCGCGATCATGAAGAAGCCGATGGCAAGCATGATGCGGAAGGCGAAGAACACCGTCTTCACCGGCGGCCGGTCCTGCGGCTTTACGTCTTTGAGGCCGAGAAAGAGTCCATTCAGCCGGTGGGTGAGAATGAGCGACGCCGCATTGGGGATCGAGACCGCCATGCGGTTTACTTCCGCTTCCTCGTCGGGCCAGGCGAAAAGGTGGAAATCGCCCGGCTTGGAGCCGTCCCAATGGGCTTCCATGGCGGCCACCTTGATCGGCTGGTGCCGCAGCGTGTTCAGCCCATGCAGATCGCCGAGCAGGAGTTGCAGCGGCGCCAGCACCGCAAGCAATCCGATCGCCATGCGCACCATGGTGCGCGCCTGGTTGGGATGGCGGTCGGCGAGCAGATAACGCGCGCCGACCGCGAGCACGACAAAGCCAGCGGTCAGATAGGCGGCGTTGAGCATGTGGGCAAGGCGATAGGGAAAGCTTGGATTGAAGATGATCGCCCACCAGTCCAACGGATAGACGATACCGTCGCGGATTTCGTGACCGGTGGGGGTATGCATCCAACTGTTGGCGGCGAGAATCCAGAACGCGGACATCGCGGTGCCGACCGCGACCGCGGCCGCGGCAAAGACCTGCAGCCAGTCCGGCACGCGTCCCCAGCCGAACAGCATGATGCCGAGAAAAGTCGCTTCCAGGAAAAACGCGGTCAGCACCTCATAGCCCATCAGCGGCCCGACGATATTGCCGGCGAACACCGAGAACCGGCTCCAATTGGTGCCGAACTGATAGGACAGCACAATCCCCGAGACGACGCCCATGGCGAACGAGACCGCGAAAATCTTGGTCCAGAACCGCGCCAGCCGTCGGTAACGGTCGCGGCCTCCCAGCTTCCACATCACCAGCAGCGTGGCGATGTAAGCGGAGAGGCCGATCGTGAAGGTCGGGAAGATGATGTGAAAAATTATCGTGAATGCGAATTGCAGCCGGGCGATGAAAACCGGATCGAGATCCATCACGACTCTCCGACCTCTTTAATATCCGACACTAGCGCCTTCCGCCCAACGGCCCAAGCGAGGACGCCGCTCCGCAGGTGCGGCAAAGCGGCTCCGCAGGTGCGGCAAAGCAGCCATGCATCGTGGCCGGCGCGCCGGCAGGGCACCACGCGACAGCAGTGGACAAATGCCGCCGGAGCGAGATCGGCCCGCGCCGCCGGGCTATTCTGGAGACCGGGCCGATAGAGAGGGGGATCTTATGACCGATAAAGCCGCGCCGGACGGCATACAGTCCTTTCTCGATCGCCAATTCGGCCTGACCCCGCACGGGACTACGCTCCGCACGGAGTTCGTCGCCGGCCTGACCACGTTCCTGACGATGGTCTACATCGTGTTCGTCAATCCCAAGATCTTGGGCGCGGCGGGGATGGACGAGGGCGCGGTGTTCGTGGCCACCTGCCTGGCGGCGGCGGTCTCGACCCTGGTGATGGCGTTCTACGCCAATTATCCGATCGGGCTGGCGCCCGGCATGGGCCTCAACGCCTTCTTCGCCTTCACCGTGGTGCTGGCTTACAAATACACTTGGCAGCAGGCGCTGGCCGCGGTGTTTTGCTCGGGCGTGCTGTTCTTCATCATCTCCGTCCTGCCGATCCGCGAATACGTCATCAACGCCATCCCGCGCAATCTGAAGCTCGCGATCTCGGCCGGCGTCGGACTGTTTCTCGGCATCATCGCGCTCGAGCAGGCCCAGATCGTGGTCGATCACCCGGTTACGCTGGTGACATTGGGCAATCTGAAAAACCCGGCGGCGATCCTATGCCTGCTCGGCTTTGTGTTGATCGTGGCGCTCAATGTCCGCGCCGTCATCGGCGGCACGCTGATCGGCATTCTGCTGGTGACGGTGATTGGGATTCCGCTCGGCCTCGCCGAGTTCAAGGGCGTGGTGTCGATGCCGCCGTCGCTGGCGCCGACCTTCCTGCAACTCGATTTCTCGCGCGTGTTCGAGCTGACATTCCTGATCGTGGTGTTCAGCTTCCTGTTGATCGACGTGTTTGACAATGCCGGCACCTTGATCGGCGTCACCCACCGCGCTGGGCTGCTCGACCGCGACGGCAAGCTGCCGCGCATGAAACAGGCGCTGATCGCCGACAGCTTCGCCGCCATGTTCGGCTCGCTGATCGGCACATCCACCACCACGAGCTATATCGAGAGCGCTGCCGGCGTGTCGGCCGGCGGCCGCACCGGGCTGACCGCGCTGTTCGTCGCGATCCTGTTCCTGCTGGCGCTGTTCTTCTCGCCGCTCGCAGGCATGATTCCGGCCTATGCCTCGGCGGCGGCGCTTTTGTTTGTCGCCTGCGTGATGGCGCGCGGACTGGCGGAGATGGATTGGGAGGACATAACCGAATATGCACCGGCGGTGATCGCCGCGGTCACAATGCCGCTGACTTATTCGATCGCCACCGGCATCGGACTTGGCTTCATCACCTATGCGCTCGCCAAGATTTTGGCCGGCAAGTTCTCCGAGGCGCACCCGGCGGTGGTGGTGCTGGCGATCCTGTTCGGGATCAAGTTCGCGGTGACGTAGCCGCCAGCGCCTTTTTGATCGCCAGGAAGTCTCGCCACGCGAGCCGCTTTTGCAGCGGCTGGCGCAGCAGATAGGCGGGATGCAGCGTCGCCATGGCGCGGATTTCGCGCGTGCCGGTGTGGAAGTTGAACCAGCGGCCGCGCGCTTTCAGAATGCCGTCCTTGATGCCGAGCAGCGTCTGCGCCGACGGCCCACCCAGGCAGACCAGCACGTCCGGATTGGCGAGCTCGATCTGGCGCAGCAGGAACGGCAGGCAGATGGCGGATTCCTGTGGCGTGGGCGTGCGGTTGCCCGGCGGCCGCCACGGCACGATGTTGGCAATGTAGACGCCGGTGCGATCGAGCCCGATCGCCGCCATCATGCGGTCGAGCAGCTTGCCGGAGCGGCCTACGAACGGCAGCCCCTCGATGTCCTCGTCGCGTCCCGGCGCTTCGCCGACGAACATCACCCGCGCTTGCGGATTGCCGTCGGCGAACACGAGCTGGCTGGCGGTGCCGCGCAGCGCGCAGCCCTCGAAGCGGTCCAGCAAGCCGCGCAGCTCCTCGAGACTGGCGGCGCTACGCGCTACCTCGCGCGCCGCCATGATGGCGGCGTCCGGGGAGGGCGGCGACGCGGGGGCGCGCGCGCCGCCCGACAGCGGCAGCGATACCTCATTGTTCTCTCCCACATTGAGGGGGAGGGTTGCGGAGGCGGGTAACTCCGCAGATGCGGTGTGTGGCGCTTTCGGAGCGGCCTCCGGCGCATCGGCAAAGCGATCGAGCGGCGTCTCACTCAACAGCGCGTCGACGCCAGCCTCGGTATAGAAGGCGAGCAGTTCGCGGGCGGCTTTGGTGCGGTCGTGAGGCATGGTCGCTCGGTGGGAGGGACGCCACCTTAACACGGCGCGGCGGCGGCGACGATTGCCGCCCCGCGGCAAACGTGGAAAAAGAGCGTCGCCCCCGCTTCGCACGATGCGGACCACGAGCGCGTCAAACCGGCTGAGAGATTGCCCATGGCCGATACCGATCTGCCTCCGCGCGAGGCCATGGAATTCGACGTGGTGATTGTCGGCGCCGGGCCGGCCGGCCTCGCCGCCGCCATCCGCCTCAAGCAGCTCGCGCCCGACGTGTCCGTGGTGGTGGTGGAGAAGGGTTCGGAGGTCGGCGCCCACATCCTGTCCGGCGCGGTGATCGATCCGATCGCGCTCGACCGGCTCATCCCCGACTGGCGCACCGAAGACGCGCCGATCAAGACCGCGGTGAGCGAGGACCGCTTCTACTGGTTGTCGCGCAGTCGCGCGCTGCGGCTGCCGAACTTCTTGATGCCGCCGCTGATGAGCAACCACGGCAATTACGTGGTGTCGCTCGCCAATGTCTGCCGCTGGCTCGCCGGCAAGGCGGAGGCGCTCGGCGTCGAGATCTATCCCGGCTTCGCTGCGGTCGAAGTGCTGTTCGGCGGCAACGGCGCGGTGGCCGGCGTCGCCACCGGCGACATGGGCGTCGGCAAGGATGGCAAGCCGAAGCCGAGCTTCACCCGCGGCATCGAGCTGCGCGCCAAATACACTTTGTTCGCCGAGGGCGCGCGCGGCAATCTCAGCAAGCAACTGCTCGAGCGCTTCGGTCTCGATGCCGGGCGCGAACCGCAGAAATTCGGCATCGGGCTGAAGGAGCTGTGGCAGGTCGCGCCCGGCAAGCACCGGCCCGGCCTGGTGCAGCACACATTCGGCTGGCCGCTCGACAATTCAACCGGCGGCGGCGCCTTTCTCTACCATCTCGACGACCATCTGGTGTCGGTCGGGTTTGTCGTGCATCTCAATTACAGCAATCCCTATCTCAACCCGTTCGAGGAATTTCAGCGCTTCAAGACCCATCCGCGGGTGCGCGGCACCTTCGAGGGCGGCAAGCGGCTGTCTTATGGCGCGCGCGCCTTGACCGAAGGCGGATTGCAATCGGTGCCGCGGCTGGCCTTTCCAGGCGGCGCGCTGATCGGCTGCGCCGCCGGCTTCATGAACGTGCCGCGCATCAAGGGCAGCCACAATGCGATGCTGTCGGGCATGCTGGCGGCCGAACACCTCGCAACCGCGCTGGCAGCCGGGGGCGCCGATGACGCGCTTGCAGGGTATGAACAGGCGTGGCGCACATCCGACATCGGCCGCGATCTGTGGAAGGTGCGCAATGCCAAGCCCTTGTGGTCGCGCTTCGGCACGCTCGCCGGCATCGCATTCGGCGCTCTCGATATGTGGACCAATACGTTCGGCTTCTCGCTGTTCGGCACGCTTGGCCACGGCAAACCGGACTCAGGCACGCTCAAGCCGGCCGCGCAATGCCAGCCGATCGCTTATCCCAAGCCGGACGGCAAATTGACCTTCGACCGGCTGTCTTCCGTGTTTCTGTCCAACACCAATCACGAAGAGGACCAGCCGGTGCATCTGAAGGTGCACGACCCGGTGCTGCAGAAGGCCTCCGAGCATGACGTCTATGGCGGGCCCTCGGCGCGCTATTGCCCGGCCGGCGTCTATGAATGGGTGGAGGAGGGAGACGGCGTGCGTTACGTGATCAACGCGGCGAACTGCGTCCACTGCAAGACTTGCGACATCAAGGACCCGAACGAGAACATCACTTGGGTGCCGCCCGAGGGCGGGGGCGGCCCGAATTACCCGAATATGTGATCGGCGCGTCACGATGCTGCCATATCGGGGGCTTCAATGCAGCCGGTCGGGCTCACCAACGCGTTTTTGGGCCCGTTCTTGCGGCCAGGGCGCAAACAGGCCATTCTTGCCAAATCATTGCGGTGGCGCCGTGGGCGTCGGCCCGCCCGTTCGCCACACTGTCCGCCAATTGGAGTCGACCGAACCGTGACCTCTTCGTTCCGTCTCCAGCCTGCGGCCTTTGCCGCCGTTGTTGCGCTCGTCCTGACAGGGCCGGGCGAAGTTGCCGCGCAGGGGCAGCAGCAAGCGCCGCAAGCGCAGCCGCAGCAAATGCAGCCGCAGCAAATGCAGCCGCAGCAACCTTCGGGTTATCCACGCACGTCGGTCTCGGGCAGCTATCTCGCCGCCCGCCATGCCGCGGTCGAGCGCGATGCCGCCGGCGCCGCCGCCCACTACCGGGCCGCGTTGCGCGGCGATCCGAAGAACAACGAGTTGCTCGGCCGCGCCTTCCTCGCGGTGCTCGCCAACGGCGAAATGGAAGAAGCCGTGCGGCTTGCCGACCGCCTGCTGCAGGTCGACAAGAACGATCGCATCGCGCGCCTCGTGCTCGGCGTGCGCGCCATCAAGCAGAAGCAATATCCGGTCGCGCGCCAGCAACTCGCGCAATCGATTCGCGGGCCGATCACCGATCTCGCCGCCACCTTGCTGTCCTCCTGGACCTATGCCGGCGCCGCCGAAAGCAAGGCCGGTATCGACGCCATCGACAAGCTCACCGGGCCGGATTGGTATGCGCTGTTCAAGGACCTGCATGCCGGGTTGATCCTCGATGCCTCCAATCAGCGACGCGATGCCGGCAAGCGCTTCGAGCGCGCCTACAAACTCGATGCCACGGCACTGCGCGTGGTGCAGGCCTACGGTAGCTGGCTGGCGCGCCAAGGCAGGCGCGATGAAGCCGCCAAGGTGTACGGTACGTTTGACGAAGCGCTGCCGCGCCACCCGCTGATCATCGAGGCGATGGACAGCATCAAGGCCGGACGGCGGGTTGCGCCGCTGGCGGACAACCCGCAGACCGGCGCCGCCGAAGTGCTCTACGGGTTGGGCGCCGCGCTCGGGCGGCGCGGTGGCGAAGACCTCGCGCTGATCTATCTGCAGCTCGCGCTCTATCTTCAGCCCACGCACCAGATGGCGCTGCTCTCGGTCGCCGATGTCTATGAGACGGTGAAAAAGCCGGAACTGGCGATCAAGACCTATGAGCGGGTGCCGGCCAATTCGCCGCTGCAGCGCAACGCGCAGATCCAGCGCGCGCTCAATCTCGACACGCTTGAGCGAACCGAGGAAGCGCGCGGGTTTCTCGAAAAGATCATCGCCGAGGATCCGTTGGATCGTGAAGCGAGCATGGCGCTCGGCAACGTGCTGCGCGGCCGCAAGCTGTATGCGGAATGTGCGGAGGTCTATTCCAAGGTGATTGCGACCATCGCCAAGGCCGACAAGCCGCATTGGGTGGTGTTCTATTTCCGCGGCATCTGCCATGAGCGCTCCAAGCAATGGGAAAAGGCCGAAGCCGACCTGAAGAAGGCGTTGGAACTGTCTCCCGACCACTCCGACGTGCTCAACTATCTCGGCTATTCGTGGATCGATCAGGGCGTGAATCTCGAAGACGGCATGCGCATGATTCAGCGTGCGGTCGAGCAGCGGCCCGACAACGGCTACATCGTCGACTCGCTCGGCTGGGCGCACTACCGGGTCGGCAATTTCGAAGAGGCGGTGAAGCATCTGGAGCGCGCCGTCGAGCTCAAGCCGGAAGACCCGACCATCAACGATCATCTCGGCGACGCCTATTGGAAGGTCGGCCGCTTGCTCGAGGCCCGCTTCCAATGGACCCATGCGCGCGATCTCAAGCCGGAGCCCGACGATCTCGCCAAGATCGAGGAAAAGCTAAAATCCGGACTTCCGGAAGATACTTCGTCCGCCGCCGCTGCCCAAAGGGCGAAACGGCCGAACGGCGGCTGAGCGGCCGCCGTGGCCAGCGCGCGCGCCGAGCCGGCGCCGGCTAAGATCAACCTCACGCTGCGCGTGCACGGCCGCCGCGCCGACGGCTATCACGACATTGAAAGCCTGGTGGTGTTCGCGGCACTGGGCGATGTGCTGAGCTTCACGCCGGCGCGCGCTCTGGCGCTGACGGTACGCGGGCCGACCGCGTTCGCAGCGGGCGAGATTTCCGACAATCTGGTGCTGAAAGCCGCGCGCGCCCTGGCAGAGCGCATCGAAGGCCTCAAGCTCGGGCGCTTTGTGCTCTCGAAACGGCTACCGGTCGCCGCCGGCCTGGGCGGCGGCTCCGCCGACGCGGCGGCCGCGCTACGGCTTCTGGCGCGCGCCAACCGCCTCGCAGGCGACGATCCGCGCTTGATGCAGGCCGCGCGGGCGACCGGCGCCGACGTGCCGGTCTGCCTCGATCCGCGGCCGCGGCTGATGCGCGGCATCGGAGAGATTTTGTCGGATCCGCTCGCGCTGCCGCGGCTGCCGGCGCTGCTGGTCAATCCGCGCGTCGCCGTTCCCACCAAGGACGTGTTCGCGGCACTACGCGCCAAACCCGCCACCCGCTCCGTAGCCTCGTCTTTTCCCGCTTTAAAAGCGGCAGCGGACAGCCGCGACGCATTGCTGGATTTCCTCGCCGGCAGCGGCAACGATCTCGAGCAACCGGCGATCACGCTTGCGCCGGTGATCGCCGACGTGCTCGGCGCCCTGCGCGCGCTGCCCGGCTGCCGGCTGGCGCGCATGTCAGGCTCCGGCGCCACCTGTTTCGCTCTGTTCGATTCGGCACGCGCCACCGCCGCCGCAGCGCGGGCGCTAAAACACCAGCATGACGATTGGTGGCTACGTGCGACGCGTCTCGAACCATGAGGCCCCGGGATAGAAATGTAGTTCCAGCTAAACTGAAACCGCGCTAGCTCGAACGCGCGATACAGAACTCGACCGATTCCTCCAGCGCCTCTTTCATCGGCGAGGCGGGAAACAGCGCCAGCGCATCCTTGGCCATGGCCCCGTAGTGGCGCGCGCGCTGAACGGTGTCTTCCAGCGCACGGTGCTTGGTCATCAGCCCGATGGCCTGTTCGAGATCGGCCTCGGTCGCCTCGCCTTGCTCCAGCGCGCGCCGCCAAAACGTGCGCTCGCTCTCCGAGCCGCGGCGGAACGACAGCACCACCGGCAGGGTGATCTTACCCTCGCGGAAGTCGTCGCCGACATTCTTGCCGAGCTTGGCGGCCTTGCCGCCGTAGTCGAGCGCGTCGTCGACCAGCTGAAACGCGACTCCGAGATTCATGCCGAACGAACGGCAGGCGGCCTCCTCGTCCTTCTGGCGGCCGCCGAGCGCGGGGCCGACCTCGCAGGCGGCGGCGAACAGTTCGGCGGTCTTGGCGCGGATCACCGAGAGATATTGGTCTTCGGTGGTGGCGGTGTTCTTAGCGGCGGTGAGCTGCATCACCTCGCCCTCGGCGATGACGGCGGCAGCCGAAGACAGGATTTCCAGCGCGCGCAGCGAGCCCACTTCCACCATCATCTTGAATGCTTGGCCGAGCAGAAAATCGCCGACCAGGACGCTCGCCTCGTTGCCCCACCGCATGCGCGCGGCAAAGGTGCCGCGCCGCATCTCGCTCTCGTCGACCACGTCGTCGTGCAACAGCGTGGCGGTATGCATGAACTCCACCGCGGCGGCGAGCTTGACGTGGCCGTCGCCCGCATAGCCGGCGAGTCTGGCCATAGCCAGGGTCAGCATCGGGCGCAGCCGCTTGCCGCCCGACACGATCAAGTGATTGGCGACCTCGGGGATCGTGGTCACGTCGGATCCTGTGCGCATCAGGATGGTCGCATTGACCCGCTCCATGTCGGCGGCCAAGAATTCGGTCAGCCGGTCGATGGAGGCGTGCGACGGGCTTTCAAACGGGACAATGACGGCCACAGGGCACTCCGCATGAGGGACGGCCGAGCATAGAAACGCTATGGTGGCGCGGCAAGTGCGCCACAATGTCAGGGGTCCGCGCGAATCGCCAGACCGGGAGGATCGATGTCCGAAGTTGCAGAAGCAGCAAGGCGCGGCGACGACATCGGCTGGCAGGCGCGCCAGCGGGTGGCGGTGCTGGTGCCCTGCTTCAACGAAGAGGCGGCAATCGCCACGGTGGTCGCCCAATTCCGCGCCGCGCTGCCGCAGGCGGCGATCTATGTTTATGACAACAATTCCACCGACCGCACTGCCGAGGTCGCCCGTGCCGCCGGTGCCATGGTGCGGCGAGAGACCCACCAGGGCAAGGGTAACGTGGTGCGGCGGATGTTTGCCGACGTCGACGCGGACATCTACGTGTTGGTGGACGGCGATGCAACCTACGATGCGCCGAGCGCCGGCGCCATGATCGACCAGCTCATCGACAACCGCCTGGACATGGTGGTGGCCGCGCGTGTCCACCGCGAACAGGCCGCCTACCGCCGCGGCCATCTGACCGGAAATTGGCTGCTGACCCGCTTTGTCGCGTCCGTGTTCAGCACCGCCTTCACCGACATTCTGTCGGGCTACCGGGTTTTTTCGCGCCGGTTCGTGAAATCGTTCCCGGTTCTGTCGCGCGGCTTCGAGATCGAAACCGAGCTCACCGTGCACGCGCTCGATCTGGAGTTGCCGGTGGCCGAGGTGCGCACGCCCTACTACGCGCGGCCGGAAGGATCCGCGTCCAAGCTCAGCACCTGGCGCGACGGTTTCCGAATCCTGTTGACCATCATCAGCCTGTACCGTTCGGAGCGGCCGCTGGCGTTCTTTAGCGGCGTCGGCGCAGCGCTCGCCATCGTCGCGATCGGCTTCGCCATTCCGATTTTCGTGACCTATCTGCAAACCGGCACGGTGCCGCGCATTCCGACCGCCATCCTGTCGACCGGCCTGATGCTGCTGGCCTTCATCTCGGTGGTGGCCGGCCTCGTGCTGGATACCGTGACGCGCGGGCGGCGTGAAACGAAGCTGCTGGCTTATCTGGAACAGCGGGCGCCGGGCGACGACTGGAATCGGCGGCAGATCTGAGGAGGCTCGACTGCACGAACTCATCCGCAGCAATGACGCAGTGCTGGTCTCGGCGGTGCAGGCGCTGCTCGACGGCGCCAAGATTCCGCATTTGGTTTTCGATCAGAATATGAGCGTGCTGGAAGGCTCGATCGGCATCCTGGCGCGCCGCGTGCTGGTGGCGGAGGATTTTGCCGACGAGGCGCGCGAACTGCTCGCAGATGCCGGCCTCGGCCACGAGCTGCGTCCCGATGCGGGATGAGCGACGCATGGCGGATGTCACCGAAGACGCCGTGCTGGGGGGCCGCCTGCGGCTGCGGCAACCGAAGCGGGGGCACCGGTTCGGCCACGACGCCATCCTGCTGGCGGCGGCATGCCCGGCGCGCAGCGGCGAGCATGTGGTCGAGCTCGGCGCTGGGGTGGGCGCGGCAGGCCTGGCGCTCGCCGAGCGCATTGCCGATACCGACGTAACTCTGGTCGAAATCGATTCCGGTCTCGCGGCGCTTGCTGCGGAAAACGCGCGGCTGAACGGACTCGACAGGAGAGTGAGGGCGGTCGTGCTCGACGCCGCTGCGCCCGCGCGCGCTTTCGCCGCCGCCGGACTACGCCCGGAGTCCATCGCGCGCGTGCTGATGAACCCACCGTTCAACGATCCGGCGCGGCAGCGCCTTTCGCCCGACCGCCGCCGCCGCCTGGCGCATGCCGCCGGCGGCTCGCTGCTGTCCGCCTGGATCGCAACCGCGGCGCGGCTGCTGCGCCCGCGTGGCACGCTTACACTGATTTGGCGGGCCGACGGCCTTGCCGATGTTTTGGCCGCGCTCGGGCCCGCCTTTGGCGCCATCGCGATGCTGCCGGTTCATCCCAAGCCGGGCGAAGCGGCCATTCGTGTTCTTGTCCGCGCAGCGAAGGCGAGCCGCGCGCCGCTTGCCATTTTGCCCGGACTCACGCTGCACGATGGTTCCGGACATCCGACGGCGGAGGCCGAAGCTGTGCTGCGCGCGGGCGCGCCGCTGCCGCTCGCGCAACTGTGACGCTGAAGGGCAAGAATTGATGATCGGTCGCTTGAGCCATGGCGATGGGGCCCGTAAGACGGGCCGGAAGAGGATGTGATGGCCGACCAAAATATGCTGGAGCATTTGCGGCAGCTGCTTGCGAGCGCGCGTGCGGCGCTGGCGCCGATCGTGCCCAGGCGGCTGCGCGGCGGCGCCCCGGTGGTGCCGGTGGTGCGGCTCTCCGGGGTGATCGGCCTGGCGACGCCGCTGAAGCCCGGGCTGACCCTTGCAAGCGTCGCCAAGCCGCTGGAGAAGGCCTTCGCCACCCGCAATGCGCGCGCAGTGGCGCTATTGATCAATTCGCCGGGCGGCTCGCCGGTGCAGTCGCATCTGATCTACCGCCGCATCCGCCAGCTCGCCGAGGAGAACGAGCGCACCGTCATTGCCTTTGCTGAAGATGTCGCGGCCTCCGGCGGCTACATGATCGCCTGCGCCGCCGACGAGATCATCTGCGACCAATACGCGATCGTGGGCTCGATCGGCGTGGTCGGCGGCTCGTTCGGCTTCCACAAGCTGATGGAAAAGCTCGGTATCGAGCGGCGCCTTTACACCTCGGGCGAACGCAAGGCGATGCTCGATCCGTTCCTGCCGGAGAAGCCTGAGGACGTGGAACGGCTCAAGGAAGTGCAGCGGGAAATCCACGAAGGTTTCATCGACCTGGTCAAGCAGAGCCGCGGCGCGCGACTTACAGGCCCCGAAAAAACCTTGTTCTCCGGAGAATTCTGGACCGGGCGCAAGGCGGTCGAGTTCGGCATCGCCGACGGCATCGGCGATCTGCGCGCGACCTTGCGGGCGCGCTTCGGCGACGAGGTCAAGATGCCGCTGATGGCGCCGGAGCGCAGTTTCTTTCGCCGCGTGCTGCCGGGCGTCGGATCGGGCGGGCTGGACGGGTTGCTGCGGCGCGCCGACCTGGCCGAGGACGTCATCTCGGCGCTTGAAGCGCGCGCCTGGTGGGCGCGTTACGGATTGTGATTGCTGCGCGATCGCACGAGAGGAGATGGGCCATGCCGCCGATCATTATTCCACCGCTGCTGAAGTGGGCGTTCGCCGCCTTGGGCGGTGCAGCGATCGTGCATTGGGCGGTGAAGGAGGCCCGGCGCGTCAATGACGAGCTTGATCGGGTGAAGGCGGCGCCGGCCAAAGATGCGGTCCGGCGCGAGGCCCTGCCGACCCTGCGGCGCGATCCGCAGACCGGTGACTACCGCGTAAAATAGCCTCAGTCGTTGCCGAGCGACAACATGTCCTTGAACAGCACCACATGGCCGAACAAGGCGATGAGCGCGAAGCCGGCGACGAAAGTTATGGCGAGCGTTTCGATCAACATGGCATCCCTCCGTAGGCGTCCCGCTCGTTAGTCGCGGAAGCCCGCCGTCCGGTTCAAAAATCCCAATCTCGCCGCTAGAGCATGATCCCGAAAAGTGGGAACCGGTTTTCGGAAAAGATCATGCTCAAACAATAAGCTAGAGCGTGATTGCGATTCAACCTGAAGCAATCACGCTCTAGCCTGTTGATTTATCTTGGTCTCAACTGCCCGTAGCCCACCAGTACGCCGTGGCAGGCGTCGCTGATCCGCGTCTGATTGGCCTGCAGGCAGGTCAGGATCCGGAATGTGTCGGGGATCGCTTCGCGGCAATAGCGGTGCACATCCGGTTCGCAGGCTGCGCGGTCTTCCGGGGTTCCCTGCATCTGCGGCAAGGGAAGCGGCAGAGGGAACGGCTGCTGCGCTTGCGCCGCCGCCGGGGTCGCACCGGCCGCAAGAATCGTCACAAGAAACGTCACAACAAGAAGCGTGGTATTGCGCAACATGCGGTTCTCCGTCGCTGCCCTCGGCGGTGGGCCGGAACAGTGACTTATCCGTTGCAGGGATGAAGACAGGCTTAAACCCGAAATCCGGCGTGGCACCCGCGGTTGCTCGCCTTGACCCCCTGGGGAGCCGCCGATAGGGTCCGCGCCCATTCGAATAGCTCGAAAATCACCGCCGATGGCCGCCGCCGATTCGCCTGCGCATCGCCAACCCCACATGGATCCTCGCCGGTCGTTCCAGGGATTGATCCTGACGCTGCAGCAGTTCTGGGCGGAGCAGGGCTGTGTGATCCTGCAGCCCTACGACATGGAAATGGGCGCCGGCACCTTCCATCCGGCCACCACGTTGCGCGCGCTCGGGCCGAAGCCCTGGAACGCCGCCTATGTGCAGCCCTCGCGGCGGCCGAAGGACGGCCGCTACGGGGAGAATCCCAATCGCCTGCAGCACTACTATCAGTTTCAGGTGATCCTCAAACCGTCGCCGCCCGACATCCAGGAGCGCTATCTGCAATCGCTCTACGCCATCGGCATCGATCCCAAAGTGCACGACCTGCGCTTTGTTGAGGACGATTGGGAAAGCCCCACGCTCGGCGCCTGGGGGCTCGGCTGGGAATGCTGGTGCGACGGCATGGAAGTATCGCAATTCACTTATTTCCAGCAGGTCGCCGGTTTCGAATGCGCGCCGGTGGCGGGCGAGCTGACCTACGGGCTCGAGCGCCTCGCCATGTATGTGCAGGGCGTGGACAACGTGTTCGCGCTCAACTTCAATGGCCGCGAGGGCGCCGACAAGGTGAGCTATGGCGACGTGTTCAAGCAGGCCGAGCAGGAATATTCGCGGCACAATTTTGAGCACGCCGACACCGACATGCTGTTCGAGCAGTTCAAGATGGCGGAGGCCGCCTGCAAGAAATATCTCGTCGCCGGTTGGAGCGACGAAGGCGGCACGCGCCGCCATCTGATGGCGCTGCCGGCCTATGACCAGGTGATCAAGGCGAGCCACGTGTTCAATCTGCTCGACGCCCGCGGCGTGATCTCGGTGACCGAGCGGCAGAGCTATATTCTGCGCGTACGCGAACTGGCCAAGGCCTGCGGCGAGGCGTGGCTGGCAACCGAAGGGGGTGGGGTGATGGCCGGCGGAGACAAAAAAGCATGAGCGACATGCCAGAGATCGGCGGGCGCGGTCCGATCGAAGTCGCGGTCGAGGCCGGAAAATCTTACTGGTGGTGCGCCTGCGGGCGCTCCAAGGCGCAGCCGTTCTGCGACGGCTCGCACAAGGGCACGTCGTTTTCGCCGCAGGAGTGGAAGGCGCCCCAGACCGAGCGCGTCTGGTTCTGCGCCTGCAAGCGCTCCTCGCATCAGCCGCTGTGCGACGGCAGCCACAAGCGGCTG
>JBKKAF010000038.1:0-11101 GCA_046714775.1 Xanthobacteraceae bacterium
GGCGTGGAGAGCCGGGAAGCAAACGTGGCAAGCCGCTCTCACTTGAACAGCAGCGACTTGATGATGATCGGCACCACATTGGTCACGTCGATCAGGTTTCCGATATCGACATAGTCGAATTGCTTGAGCTGCACGCCATCGACCGCGATGACATTGGTGGCGGGCGCGATCTCATGGCGGATGACGCGGCCGAGGCTCAGGCCGACGTCGCCGTCGATCAGCAGCGCGAGCGGTAGTCCGGTAGCCAGGGTGCGCGGCAGCGCCGCGCAGATGCCCTCCGCCAGCGCGTGCAAGCGGGCATGGGAGGGGTCGCCGCGCCAGGCAAAAGCCAGCGCCACCGGGCTCGATCCTTCCTCCAGGTCCGAGCGGACCAAAGCATCCCGAATTTCGGCGACCACGCTGTCCACGGCGATGGTATCGGCAAAATCGAATTTGCAGGCCACGACCGGAAGATTTTGCAAGGGCAGGATGGCCGGGTCGGCGATCATGATGGTGTTGCCGCTGACCTGCACCGAAAACTGCGCCGCGCCGATCACCGTCGCGCGGATGCCCTGTCCCGGATCCCAGACCGGCGGCAGGTCGCGCCGGTGCGCGATCGCATGGCTCAGCTCATGCGCCAGATCGGAGCCGAGGTCGCCGAAGCGCCTTTGCTCGCGCTTATAAAGATATTCGGCGACGCCGCCGGAAAACGTCATGCCGTCGATCTTCACTTTGGTGAGATGTTCCGGCCAGCCCTCGGTCACCAGCAGACGCTTGGCAAGCTCGTCCGGCGCCTTGCGGTCGATCATCTGCAGCACGAGATCGGCCATGCGGACGATGATCCGGCGGCGGTCCTGCGGCGCAAGTTTCTTGCCGAGCGCGAGGTCGATGCCGAGGCTCTTGGCGGTCTCCTTGACTGGATCCTCGACCCGGATCAGGCCGTCTTTTGGATCCTCGACGATCAGGCGGCCCCCGACCGCGATGGCGGCGGTGGCGAGGATTTGGCCCTTTTCGATCAGCGCGAATTTGGTGGTGCCGCCGCCGATATCGATATTGAGCAGCGTGGCACCGTGCCCGCGCGACAGCGCAACCGCGCCGGAGCCATGCGCCGCCATCTGGCATTCCATGTGATGGCCCGCCGAGGCGCAAACGAACTTGCCGGCTTCTTCAGAAAACAGGTCGGCGATGGCGCGTGCATTCTTGCGCTTGATCGCCTCGCCAGTGAGGATCACGGCGCCGCTATCGATGGCGCTGCGCTCAAGCCCGGCATAAGCGTAACAGCCGCCGATGAAGCCCGCGAGCTCGCCGGTGTCGATGGTGTAATCCGGCAGATAGGGCGTCAGCAGGATCGGCGACTGCCAGATTACCTTGCGATCGACCACCACGAAGCGGCTCGACAGCGCCGTGCCCAGGCGCTGCAGATGCACGCGCGCGAACATCAGATGCGAGGTCGATGAGCCGATGTCGATGCCGACCGTGGTCAGCTCGACATTGTCCGCATGCCAGGCCGCCTCGTCTCGCGGGTTGTCGGCCTCGGAGACATGGAAATGATGAAAGTCGAGTTCGTGCATATCCTGGCCGACGCCCGGGTGGGCGGCTTGCAACGCCGCGCTTGTTAGGAGCGGCGTATTACGCCGCTTCGTTGACGAACGGACCCATTCCCGACTTGACGCCGTATTTGGCCAGTTCGTCCAGGTAGATCTTATGTACCCGCTTGTCCTGGTGCTCGTACTCGATCTGGCAGCCGCCGTCCTTGACGCTGACGTCCATCCCCATGAACACGTGACGCTTCTGCTCGGTGAACGGGTAGCGCAGGCTGCCGAAGGCGATGGCGAGGTAGCGCGCCGGATCGGGCGACGTGTTGAAGTGCTGGTGGAACATCTGGTCGGGCGGGGCGAACACCACGCCGTGCTGCCAATCGACCCGGACGAAATCCTTTTCGCCGTCGTACCAGAGCAGCGAATAACCGTGCCCGGTGACTGCGAAGACGTGGAAGTCCGCGCCGTGGCGATGACCCTTCTTGTAGGTGCCCACCGGCATCTGGGAGATGTGGGCGTGCATGGTGGCGTCGGCCAGCACGAACATCATGTTGGAGCCGCCGGCGCCGCGCTCTTTCCAGGCCTTCAGCTCGAAGGACGCAAGATCGGGGACGAAATTGGTCTCCCACATGTTGCGGCCGGGCCGCACTGGAATGAACTCGCCTTCGCCGCTGAACGACTTCGCAGTGCCTTCGCGCTCCGGGAACTTGAACTTGTTCTCGAAGACGAAGGCCTCGTTGTGAAACAGATTGAGCATCATCGCGAGGTTGTTGGTCGAGGCGAGCCGCGCGCGTTCCTGGCCGCTGGAATTGAAATGCTGGTACTTGGCGTTGAGCGGCAGCGCGAACAGGCTCTTCGGTCCCCATTCAAAACTGTGCTTGCGGCCGTCGCTGGTCTCGACCGTGGTGCTGCCATGGCCGGAGAGCACGTAAACCGCCTCTTCGTACATGTGCTGCTGCGGCGAGGTCTTAGCGGCCGGCGCGAGATCGAGCACGAAGATCGAGACGAAGTCGCCGCGCCCCTTCAGGTTGACGATGCCGCCGTCCACGCCGAAGCGCGCCCAGGGCTTGGTTTCGGCCTTGAGCAAATCGACACCGAAATCCTCGGTGATCGGGACCCCTTCGTTCGCGGCCCAGGCGCCATAGGGATCGAGCAGCAGTTTGGGATGCGGGATGTGTTCCATCGGCTTGTTCATCGGGTCACCTCGACATTCGATAGCGATTTGTGCGAAACTTAGCTCTCTAAGCTCGGATCATAACGATTTCGCAGCCGGCTGTCGAGCTTTCACAAGGCCAGGATTGAACGATGAGCGGCCATTCGGCATCGGCCAACCCGCCGGTAACCCCCGAAATCCTCCGCCACTGGCAGGAGGCGGTGCCGAACGATCGGCTGGCGCACCTCGTCAAACATGCGGCAAGAGGACTCGCTCGCGCCTTGCAGATGCGGCTGACCGAACACGCGGTGTCCTACGGTCATTGGACTTTCCTGCGCATCCTGTGGGAGAGCGAAGGGCTCACCCAGCGCGAACTGAGCGCCCAGGCAGGCGTCATGGAGCCCACCACCTTTTCCGCCCTCAAGGCGATGGAAAAGCGCGGCTACATCACGCGGCGGCAAAGCCCGCATAGCCGCAAGGAAGTCGACGTTTATTTGACGCCCAAAGGGCGGGCCTTGAAGGCCAAGCTTGTCCCTTTGGCCGAAGACGTGAACAAGGTCGCCTTGCGCGGCGTGGCGTCCGCGGACATCGCTGCCACCCGGCGTGTGCTGCTGGCGCTCATTGAGAATCTGGCCGGGGATGAAGTCGATTCCCTTGCGACGGAGCGGCGCATTCCATCGACCCGCGAACTATCGCGTCTGATCGATGGATCGCCGGTGCGCCAGCCCGGAGTCGACGCCGGCCGCCGGCAGCGCATAAGACGCGCCGGGTCGCGCGGCGCAAGCTGACATCCAATTCAAGGCGGAGCGATCGACACGATGCGGCATTTCGACAAATTGTCGCATGTTTCCAAGGGCTCATGTGCTAGCATGAGCACCGGAAACGGCTCCGCCGAATATCAGCAACCAAAAGCTCCATGACAGGGAGAAACATGACAGGGAGAAATATAAATATGATGCCTCACAACCATTGTCATCGCGTCGGTCGACGCGCGCTGCTCGCGCTTGTCCTGGCCGCCGGCGTCGCAGTCATGACGTCCTTGGCGCCGGCGCCCGCCAGCGCGCAGGATCCCGGCGCCTTCCTGAAGGGCGAGACGGTCCGCATCTATGTGGGGTTCTCGCCAGGCGGCGGCTACGATGCCTATGCGCGCATGCTGGCCCCGCATTTCGAAAAGCGCACTGGCGCCACCGTGGTGGTCGAGAACCGGCCGGGCGGGCAGGGGCTCACCGCGCTCAATCAATTGGTTCGCGTCAAGCCGGACGGCCTCACCATGATGATGCTGAACGGCGAAGGCGCGGTGATGTCGCAGCTGATCAAGCAGGCGGGCGTCGCTTATGACATGGCGACGGTCAGCATGCTGGGGCGCGCGCTCATCGAACAGCACGTCCTCATCGTCGGCCCCAACATGCCGGACGACGTCAAGGGCCTGATGGGCCTGAACCGGAAGATCAAGTTTTCCGCCACCGGACGCACCGACAATCTCGGCGATTACGCAGCGGTGACTTGCGAGGCGCTGAAATTGGATTGCCAGATCATCACCGGATACAAGGGCAGCAAGGAAGCCGGCCTCGCGGTCATGAACGGCGAAGTCGACGCGCTGGCCATCTCGGAAGGTTCCGGGGTGGAATATGCGCAGGGCGGGCGCGCCAAGGTCATCGCCACGATCGGGCACCTGCGCTCTGAGCTGGCGCCGAATGTCGGCCTGCTGCACGAAATCGTCCAGCTTGGGCCAGACCAGAAGTGGTGGCTCGACTTCCGGCTCGGCATCAAGGCGGTCGGACGCAGCATCGTCGCGCCGCCCGGCGTGCCGGCCGACCGGTTGCAGCATCTGCAGCGCGTCTGGCGCGAAATCATGACCGATCCGGCGGTGATGGCGGAGGGCGCAAAAACCCAGCGGCCGTTGAAATACGAGGAGCCCGCGAAGCTGCAGCAGATCGTGCGCGACCTTTTGCAGACGCTTCCGGCCAACAGGCTCAACGAGGTCAACGAAGTGCTGCTGAAGAAGTATTCGTCCTAAAGCATGATCCCGAAAAGTGGGAACCGGTCCCACCTTCGCTAAAGCTTCGGCGGGTCTTTCACACAGGTCCGCCGTAGAGCGTAGGCGGATTTCGGATATGATCATGCTCAAACCAAAGTCATGATCTAGCGGTTTCGCTTCTTCACGGGGGGCACGATGCTTGAGGCGTTTCTCTCAGCCGGCGGGCAGATTTTTCAGCCCGCCGTGCTGGCGGCGATGGCCTTTGCGCTGCCGATCGGCCTCATCGTCGGTCTTCTGCCGGGCATCAGTGGCATCAGTGCGCTCGCCTTCCTGATCCCGTTCACCTTCGGCATGCAGCCGCTGGTCGGGCTCGCCTTCCTGCTCGCGTCCTACGCCGCGGTTTCGCAAGGCGGATCGATGACCGCGATCCTGCTCGGCGTGCCCGGCGAGGTGTCGAATGCCGCCACCGTCATGGACGGCCATAAGCTGGCCAAGGCCGGCAAGGCCGGCTACGCCATCGGCGCCGCGTTGATGGCATCGGCCATCGGCGGCCTGTTCGGTTGCGCGCTGCTGATCATCCTGCTGCCGATCATGCAGCCGGTGATCCTGTCATTTGCCTCCCCTGAGAACTTCTTTCTGTCGCTCGCCGGCATCGCCTTCATCGCCGTGCTCAGTTCCGGCGCGCCGATCCGCGGGCTGATCGCCGGCACCCTCGGTATCTTCATGTCGCTGTTCGGCTACGATCCGATCGAGGGCGTGCCGCGGTTCTGGATGGGATCGGAGTACCTGCTTGACGGATTCCGTCTCATCCCGCTCGCGCTCGGACTGTTCGCAATTCCGGAAATCCTTGCGCTGATGAGCAGCGGCAAATCCATCGCCAGACAAGGCAGCGTCGAGCAAATCTCCTTCCGGCAGGGGATCGAAGGGGCGCTTGCGGTCTTTCGGCATTGGGGCATGACTTTGCGCTCTTCGGCGCTCGGTTCGGTCATCGGCGTCATGCCGGGCGTCGGCGGAACCACCGCGACATTCGTGGCCTATGCCGCCGCGCGTCAGACTGCTGCGAACCCCGAGACCTTCGGGCAGGGGCGCATCGAAGGGGTGATCGCGCCGGAAGCCGCCAAGAATGCAGAGGAGGGCGGCGCGCTCGTGCCGACGCTCGCACTCGGCATTCCCGGCAGTGCATCGATGGCGATGTTGCTCGGCGCGTTTCTGGTCGTCGGCCTGCAGCCGGGGCCGGAGTTTCTTGCCAAACACATGGATCTAGCTTTGGCGCTGGCCTACATCTGCGCGCTCGCCAATTTCGCCGCCAGCTTCCTGATGTTTCTGCTGTCGCGGACCCTGGTCTATGTGACGCGGGTGCCGGGACGCGTGCTGGCGCCCATTCTTCTGGTCTTTGTCGTGATCGGAACCTACGCGGCACAGAACAGCGCCACCGATGTGCTCTATGTCTTTATTTTCGGAGTGCTGGGCGTGGCGATGGAGCGGCTCAACTACAACCGGCCGGCCCTGCTTTTGGGTTTCGTCCTGGGCGAGACCATCGAGCGCTATTTCCAAGTATCGCTGAAGGCCTACGGCTGGCTGTTCTTCATGCGGCCGGTGTCGATCGCCATTATCGTGATTGCGCTGGTCTGCCTGCTGTGGCCAAGCCGCCGTCAGATCGCCTCACTCTGGGGGCGCCGATGACCCGGGTGGAAGCGCTTTTTCCGTCTTTACTTTTTATCATTGTCACCGGGCTCCTGGTCGCCGGCTTCACCGTGCTGGGATATTCCTGGCCGGTCATTGCGTTTCCGTTCGGGGCGGGCGCGATTATGTGCGCTCTGTGTGCCGTGGAAGTGGTCAGAACAATCGCCGGGCATCGCCCGAGGACGTTACCCGAGGAGGAAGAACTCGAGCCGCTGACCTGGTCCAGTGTCGCTTGGGTGTTCGCCCTGGGCGGGTTTGTCTATGGCCTCGGCTTTGTGTTCGGTCCGGCGGCTTATCTTCTGGTCTATCTGCGTGCCAACGGATCGTCGTGGCGTCTTTCGCTGGCAATCGCCGCAGCATCCTTGCCGGTCACCTGGGGCCTGTTCATCAAGGTGTTGCGCGTGCTGTTGCCGATCCAGCCGCTGTGGATGGCCTGACGGGGCAGCGCGCGTGCCTACTACCGGCAAAGGTTGAAAACTCCGGCCCGCTTGCCTATAGCGGTCGCACGCATCCCCTCGAACATTAAACAAGGTCATCCATCATGAACTCGGCCTCGCCAAAGACATTGGAAAGCTACCTGTCCGGCCGATGGTCGGGCGGACAGGGCGTGGAAACCGAATTGGTCAATCCGGTCACCGGCGAGACGCTCGCGACCGCATCGACGAAGGGGCTCGATCTGAAAGGCGCGCTCGAATTCGCCCGTACCAAGGGGCAGGCCGGGCTGCGCAGCTTGAATTATGGAGAGCGGGCGAAGCTGCTCGGCGCGGTGGCCGACGTGCTAACCGCCAACCGGGCGCGCTACGAGGAGATCGCCATCGCCAATTCCGGCAACACCAAGGTCGATGCGGCGATCGACATCGACGGCGGCAGCGGCACCCTGAAATATAACGCGCGGCTCGGCGCCGGCCTCGGAGAGGCGCGCGCCTTGCTCGACGAGAAACCGGTGCGGCTCGCGAAGGCCGAGAACTATCAGGCCATTCACCTGATGGTGCCGCGGCGCGGCGTGGCCGTTCACATCAATGCGTTCAATTTCCCGAGCTGGGGCTTGTGGGAGAAGGCGGCCGTGTCGCTGCTCGCCGGCGTGCCGGTGCTGAGCAAGCCGGCATCGTCCACCTCCTTGCTGGCACATGCGATGGTAAGTGACGTCGTCGCCGCCAAGGTGCTGCCCGACGGCGCACTCAATCTGTTGGTTGGCGGCGCCGGCGATCTGCTGGCGCACCTCACCTCCGACGACGTCATCGCCTTCACCGGCTCGGCCGATACCGCGGCGCGGGTGCGCGGCCATTCCAATGTGGTGGCGCGCAGCGTGCCGGTGAATATCGAGGCCGACAGCATCAACGCGGCCGTGCTGGCGCCCGACGCCGCGCCCGGCAGCGCGTCCTTCGACGCCCTGGTGCGCGAGGCGGTGCGCGAAATGACGGTGAAGGCCGGGCAGAAATGCACAGCGATCCGCCGCATTTTCGTGCCGGCGGAGCAGGCCGATGCAGTCGCCGAGGCGCTGAAGGCCAAGCTCTCCGCCATCAAGCTGGGCGATCCGCGGCAAGAGGACGTGCGCATGGGCCCGCTGGTGACGCGTGGCCAGCAGTCAGCGGCATTCGAGGGACTTCGCCGTCTTGTGAGCGAGGCGACTGTCGTGGTGGGCGGCATCGAGCCGCCGGCGATCGACGGCATCGACCGCGACAAGTCGGCGTTCGTCGCGCCCACCTTGCTGCGGGTGAAGAATGCGGGCGATGCCCAGGCGGTGCACGAGGTCGAGGTGTTCGGCCCGGCGGCCACCATCGTTCCCTATCGCGACGAGCAGGATGCCTCCGCTTTGGTGGTGCGCGGCGGCGGCTCGTTGGTCGCCTCGGTCTATGGCGAGGATCATGGTTTTCTCACCCGCATGGTGAGCGAGATCGGGCCGAGCCACGGCCGGCTGTTGCTGGTCGATCCGGCCATCGCCACCTCCCATACCGGCCACGGCATCGTGATGCCGCAATGCAATCACGGCGGGCCCGGACGCGCCGGCAATGGCGAGGAACTGGGCGGCCTTTACGGGTTGCGCTTCTATCACCAGCGCCTGGCGGTGCAGGGCTCGAGCGATCTGCTCGCCAGCCTGCAGTCAAAGGCGGCGAGTTTGCACTGAGTTATTCGCGCTAAGCCGTAGCCTGCAGCGACTGATATTTTTCTGCGGCCTCTTCGACTGCCTTGTGCGCACGCTGCACTGCCGGCCGCGCGTCGATGGCGGAAAACCAGCGCTTGATGTTGGGATAGTCGTCGAGACTCTGCCCCTGGTTCTTGGGGTTGCGCAGCCAGACATAAGTGGAGATGTCGGCGATCGAATAGTCGCCGGCGAGATACGCGACCTCACCAAGCCGCTTCTCGAGCACCTTGTAGAGGCGCGTCGCCTCGTCGGTATAGCGCTTGATGGCGTAGGGGATTTCCGGCGCCTTGAAGCGGAAGTGATGCGCCTGGCCCAGCAGCGGGCCGATATTGGCCATCTGGAACATCACCCATTCGATCACGCGATGGCGGCCGGCGGCGTCAGCCGGCATCAGTTGCCCGGTCTTTTCCGCGAGATAAATCAGGATCGCGCCCGACTCGAATAGCGGGAACGGTTTCCCGCCGGGACCGTCCTGGTCGACGATCGCGGGAATCTTGCTATTCGGGCAGATGGCGACGAAGTCCGGCTTGAATTGCTCGCCGTTGCGGATGTCGATCATGTGCAGCCGGTAGGGCAGCCCGGTCTCTTCCAGGAAAATCGGGAC
The DNA here is from genome assembly GCA_046714775.1 of Xanthobacteraceae bacterium. Lineage (GTDB taxonomy): Bacteria > Pseudomonadota > Alphaproteobacteria > Rhizobiales > Xanthobacteraceae > VAZQ01. The sequence continues at coordinate 9,079 of JBKKAF010000038.1, forward strand.
CTTGCGGCCGTTGCCGGTGGTCCAGGTATAGACGTCGATCACGCTGATCTCCTTGTATGGGGCTGCCCTGGCGAGCACCGAAGCTTGGCCGCTGCAATGCCCTAAGGCAAGGGCGGCCGGTGGCCCCTGCCGGCCGGATGAACTAACCTTCCGACCGGGAGAATTCCATGTCGTCATCCAAAGAGCGGTCGGCGGGACTGAGCTTTGTCGAGCGCCACGGTTTGTGGAGCGATGAGCAGTTCGCTGCCGCGGCGTCGGCCGAGAAGCTGATCGAGCAGCATCAGCTTGAGGTGGTGCGGCTGTCGTTTGCCGATCAGCACGGCATCCTGCGCGGCAAGACCGTGATGGCGAGTGATGCCGCGCGCGTCATGCGCAACGGCTGCTCCATGACCACCACCCTGCTGGCCAAGGACACCGCGCACAAGACCGTGTTTCCGGTATTCACACCGGGCGGCGGCTTCGGGATGCCGGAAATGGAAGGCGCTGCCGATTTTCTGATGATCGCGGACCCGGACACGTTCCGAGTGCTGCCGTGGGCGCCGAAGACCGGCTGGATACTGTGCGACATCTATTTCGGCAACGGCCAGCCGGTGCCGTTCTCCACCCGCCATCTTTATCGCCAGGTGCTGCGCCAGCTCTCCGACGCCGGCTTCGACTATCTGGCCGGGCTGGAGGTCGAGTTTCATATCTTCAAGCTCGACAATCCGCGGCTCGATCCCGCCGACGCCACCTGGCCGGGCGTGGCGCCGCAAGTGAGCTTGATCTCGCCCGGCTATCAATATCTCACCGAGACCCGCTTCGATCAGATCGAGCCGATCCTGGAAACGGTGCGCCGGGACGTGCTCGCGCTCTGCCTGCCGCTGCGCTCGGTCGAAATCGAGCTCGGCCCCAGTCAATGCGAATTCACCTTCCACCCGCAGGTGGGCTTGGCGCCCGCCGACACCATGATGCTGTTCCGCAGCGCGGTGAAACAGATTTGCCGCCGCCTGGGCTATCACGCGAGCTTCATGTGCCGCCCGCGGATTCCCAATGTGATGTCGAGCGGCTGGCATCTGCATCAGTCGCTGCGCGAGCGGGGTGCCGGAGGCAACGCCTTCGTCTCCAACGACCAGGAATTGCTGTCGCCGCTCGGCCGGCACTTTCTCGCCGGGCTGTTGGCGCATGCGCGCGCGGCCACGGTCTTCACCACGCCGACCATCAACGGTTACAAGCGCTATCGCGCCTATGCATTGGCGCCCGACCGGGTGATCTGGGGCCGCGACAATCGCGGCGTGATGATCCGGGTCCTCGGCGGGCCGGGCGACGCGGCGACGCGGCTGGAGAACAGGGTGGGGGAGCCGGCGGCCAATCCTTATCTCTATATGGCTTCGCAGATCATCGCCGGCCTCGACGGCGTGGCACGCAAAATCGATCCTGGCCCCTCGGCGGACACGCCCTATGAAACCGCGGCCCCGCTGCTGCCCAAAAGTCTCGACGAGGCCCTGACGGCGCTGCGCGACGATGCTTGCCTCGCCGAAGGTTTGGGCCAGTCCTTCATCGATTACTATATGCGGATCAAGCAGGGCGAGCTCGCTCGCTACCAGTCGGAGGTCACCGAATGGGAGCAGAAGGAATATTTCGAACTGTTCTGACGTTCCGCATCAGCAAGCGACATCACCATTCCCACACCGACAAGAGAGAACACCATGCGCAAGCGGCCATGCCTGACATCCGACGACGCCAAGACCATGATGGCGGCCTGCATCGAGACGGCGACGCAGAACAAATGGAACGTATCGATCGCCATCGTCGACGAGCACGGCGTATTGCTGAGTTTTGTGCGCATGGACGGCGCGGCGTTCTCCTCGGCCGAGGTGTCGGTCGCCAAGGCGCGCACCGCCGCGATCTGGCGGCGCTCCACCAAATTCTGGGAAGGCAACGTCAAGGACCGGCTGGTGCTGATGAAAATGCCCGACAACCTGCCGGTGACCGGAGGCGTGCCCGGTCTTTCCGAGGATGAAGTGGTCGGCGCGATCGGCGTCTC
>JBKKAF010000039.1:0-10457 GCA_046714775.1 Xanthobacteraceae bacterium
GTTCAGGCCAGGGGGAAATTCGATATTCCAGAGACTCTTTGGTCCGAACCATTTTTCAAGGAAAAATATTCGAGGCTTCTCGGTTATGCCGAGGCTGTCGACCAAATCATCGACGACATGCAAAAACGGAACATCAACAAGCAGATTGCTGTTGCACTCGCCTCGCCCACTGGAGGACACGGTCTGCTAGACCTGCTAAGTCACCACTCCCACCAGCCTCAAGACACTCCCCGTTCGACCAGTTCGATTTCCAGTCCTCAAACAGACGCTCAAACTCCCGAAGTTCCTGGGAAGAAATCGTAACGCCGGCCTGTCCGTCGTGTGGGTAGGACATTATCCCTACTTTTGTCAAGTATATAAGTGCCCACGATGGCTGCAAACACCGTATTTATGGGGCTAAAACCCAATCACATAAAGAAATCTTTATATCGTTATTGCACCCCCGGACGGGCCCTGCTATAGCCACCGGGAACGGCGGCCGGGCGATCCGGGGCGCCTCTTTCCTCATTTGCCAAGGACCGTCATGACCGCCGTATCCAAAGCGTCCAAGCCTGCCGCGGCCACCGACTATGTGGTCAAGGACATCGGTCTCGCCGACTGGGGCCGCAAGGAAATCTCGATTGCCGAAACCGAGATGCCCGGCCTGATGGCGACCCGCGAGGAATACGGCCCCAAACAGCCGCTGAAGGGCGCGCGCATCGCCGGCTCGCTGCACATGACCATCCAGACCGCGGTGCTGATCGAGACGCTCGTGGCGCTCGGCGCCGAGGTGCGCTGGGTCTCCTGCAACATCTATTCGACACAGGACCATGCCGCCGCTGCGGTCGCCGCGGCCGGCGTCCCGGTGTTCGCGATCAAGGGCGAGAGCCTTCAGGACTACTGGGACTACACCGCCAAGCTGTTCGAGTGGCACGGCGGCGGCACCCCGAACATGATCCTCGACGACGGCGGCGACGCCACCATGCTGGTGCACCACGGTTATCGTGCCGAGCAGGGCGACACCGCCTTCCTCGACAAGCCCGGCTCCGAGGAAGAGGAAATCTTCTTCGCGCTGATCAAGCGCCTGCTGAAGGAAAAGCCGAAGGGCTGGTTTGCCGAGCTCGCCAAGAACATCAAGGGCGTCTCGGAAGAGACCACCACCGGCGTGCACCGGCTCTACGAGATGCAGAAGGCCGGCACGCTGCTGTTTCCGGCGATCAACGTCAACGACAGCGTCACCAAGTCGAAGTTCGACAATCTCTATGGCTGCCGCGAATCCCTGGTGGACGGCATCCGCCGCGGCACCGACGTGATGATGTCGGGCAAGGTGGCGATGGTCGCGGGCTTCGGCGACGTCGGCAAGGGTTCGGCGGCGTCGCTGCGCCAGGCCGGCTGCCGCGTGCTGGTGTCGGAGGTCGATCCGATCTGTGCGCTGCAGGCGGCGATGGAAGGCTACGAAGTCACCACCATGGAAGATGCGGCGCCGCGCGCGGACATCTTCGTCACCGCCACCGGCAACAAGGACATCATCACCATCGAGCACATGCGAGCGATGAAGGATCGCGCCATCGTCTGCAACATCGGCCACTTCGACAACGAGATCCAGATCGCGCATCTGCGAAACCTGAAGTGGAACAACATCAAGCCGCAGGTCGACGAGATCGAGTTTCCGAACGGCAAGCGCATGATCCTGCTGTCGGAAGGCCGTCTGGTGAATCTCGGCAACGCCATGGGCCATCCGAGCTTCGTGATGTCGGCGTCGTTCACCAACCAGACGCTGGCGCAGATCGAGCTGTTCGCCAACAACAAGAGCGGCAAGTACGAAAAGAAAGTCTATGTGCTGCCGAAATCACTCGATGAGAAGGTCGCGCGGCTGCATCTCGCCAAGATCGGCGTGAAGCTGACCGAGCTGCGCCCCGACCAAGCCAGCTATATCGGCGTGCCGCAGGAAGGCCCGTTCAAGCCGGACACCTATCGGTATTGAGATCAAGAAAGCCGATTGAACGCTGCTCAAGCCGCACAATATCTTCATCTTCGACACCACCCCGTTTATCCCTGCGTAGACGGCTCCTCGTGGGGCGGTTCAGAAGTTCCCCATTGCTTGCAGCCGGGTCGGGAGGGAACTTCTGAACCAAAGCCACACGAGCAACGCTATGATTGCTAGTGTCCCTCTTTTGAATCCGAAGTTCGCAAGAGTGCTCGCGGCGGGTGTGTGCGAACTTCGGATTCGGGACACTAGATGGCAATCGGGGCAAGGATCGAAGGAGACCTCCAATGCAAAGAAACAAGCCGCCGTTCCGTGCCGATCACGTCGGCAGCATCCTGCGCCCGGCTGCGCTGAAAAAGGCGCGCTCAAAGCGCGAGAAAGGCGAGATCACCGCCGGACAGCTGAAGGAAATCGAGGATCGCGAGATCGAGAAGGTCATCCGCAAGCAGGAGGAGATCGGCCTGCAGTCGGCGACCGACGGCGAATACCGCCGCGCCTGGTGGCATTTCGACTTCTTCAGCATGCTGGATGGCGTGGAACTCTATGAGCTCGACCACGGCATCCAGTTCCAGGGCGTGCAGACCAAGGCCCAGAGCATCCGCGTCAAAGGCAAGCTCGGGTTTTCCAGCCACCCGATGCTGGAGCACTTCAAGTTCCTCAAATCGCAGACCCGCAATGTGCCGAAGATGACCATCCCGAGCCCGAGCGTGCTGCATTTCCGCCTGGAGCCGGGTGCGGTTGACAGCAAGATCTACGCCGATCGCGACGCCATTTTCGACGACCTGGCGAAGACCTACCAACAGGCGATCAAGGCATTCTACGACGCCGGCTGCCGCTATCTGCAATTCGACGACACCGCCTGGGCCTATCTGTGCTCGCAGGAGGAATTGCGCAAAGCCAAAGAGCGCGGGCTGAATGCCGACCGCCTCGCCCAGGATTACGCGCGCGTGATCAACAAGTCGCTGGAAGCCAAACCCGCCGACATGACCATCACCACGCATATTTGTCGCGGCAATTTCCGCTCCACCTGGATCTCCGAAGGCGGCTACGAGCCCGTCGCCGAGCTCTTGCTTAGCCAGTTGAACTACGACGGCTATTTTCTCGAATACGACACCGATCGCGCTGGCGGCTTCGAGCCGCTGCGCTTTCTCCCCAAGGGCGACAAGACCGTGGTGCTTGGGCTCGTCACCTCGAAGTCCGGCACGCTGGAGAAAAAGGACGACGTCAAGCGCCGGATCGAGGAGGCGAGCAAATATGCCGACCTCGATCAGTTCGCGCTCAGCCCGCAATGCGGCTTCGCCTCGACCGAGGAGGGCAATGTGCTGGCGGAAGAGGAGCAGTGGGCCAAGCTTCGCATGATCGTCGAACTGGCCGACGAGGTCTGGGGCAAGCAGTGAAACGAGAGAAGCCGCCGTTCCGCGCCGATCATGTCGGCAGCTTGCTGCGTCCGCCGGCGATCAAGGAAGCGCGCGCCAGGCGCGAGCGCGGCGAGATCGGCGCCGAAGAACTGAAGACGATCGAGGACCGCGAGATCGAAACCGTGATCCGCAAGCAGGAGGCCGCCGGCCTGCAATCGGTGACCGACGGCGAATTCCGCCGCGCCTTCTGGCAGATCGATTTCCTGGAGCGGCTCGACGGCGTGGAATCCTATGTCGGCGAGCGCAAGATCAAGTTCCAGGGCCCGCAGCCCAAGCCCGTGCTGCTGCGGGTGAAGGGCAAGCTCGGCGGCTATATCCCGCATCCGATGATCGAGCACTTCAAGTTCTTGCAGGCCCACACCAAGCGCACCCCGAAAATGACCATCCCGTCGCCCTCGTCGCTGCATTTCCGCTATGGGCGGCAGGCGGTGCCGGAGGAGATCTATCCGTCGATGGAGGATTTCTACCGCGATCTGGGCCTGTCCTACCGCAAGGCGGTGCGCGCCTTCGCCGATGCCGGCTGCCGCTACATCCAGCTCGACGAGGTCAATCTCGCCTATCTGTGCGATCCGGCGTTGCGCGGCCAGATCGCCGACCGCGGCGAGGATCCCGAGACCTTGCCTTTGGTCTATGCCGGCATGATCAATGCGGCGATCGCGGATGCGCCCGCCGACATGACCACCGCCATGCATTTGTGCCGCGGCAATTTCCGCTCCACCTTCGTCGCCTCCGGCGGCTACGATCCGGTCGCCGAAATCCTGTTCAACACCATCAAGGTGGACGGCTATTTCATGGAATATGACACCGAGCGCGCCGGCGGCTTTGAGCCCTTGCGCTTTGTGCCCAAGGACAAGACCGTGGTGCTCGGGCTGGTCACCACCAAAAGCGGGCAATTGGAAAGCCGCGACGCGCTCAAGCGCCGCATCGATGAGGCCGCGAAATTCATCGATATCGGCCAGCTTGCGCTGAGCCCGCAATGCGGCTTCGCGTCCACCGAGGAGGGCAATGTCCTGGCCGAGGGCGAGCAATGGGCCAAGCTTGAAATGATCGTCGAAATCGCCGAGGACATCTGGGGCTAACAGGGATCGAGAAGCACAATGGCTGAAGGCATCGTTTCCGGAAAAGTCGCAATCGTCACCGGCGGTGCGCGCGGCATCGGCCGCGCCATTGCACTGGGCCTCGCGGACGAGGGCGCGCGCGTGGTGGTCTGCGATATCGGCGCAAGCCTGCAGGGCGCCGGCACCGACGTCGGACCGGCGCAAGAGGTGGTCGACGAAATCAAGGGCAAAGGCGGCGAAGCGATCGCTTCCACGCTTTCGATCGCCGAGCCGAAAAACGCCGAGGAGATCGTCAAGGCCGCCAAGGACGCCTTCGGGCGCGTCGACATCCTGGTCAATAATGCCGGCATCCTGCGCGACACCATCTTTCACAAGATGAGCTGGTCGGACTGGTCGGACGTGATTTCGGTCCATCTGCACGGCTCGTTCAACATGAGCCGGGCGGTGGCGGGCCATTTCCGCGAGCAGAATTCCGGCGCCTTCGTGCACATGACCTCGACTTCCGGGCTGATCGGTAATTTCGGCCAGGCCAATTACATGGCGGCCAAGCTCGGCATCGCCGGCCTGTCGCGCGGCATCGCGCTCGACATGCAGCGCTTCAAGGTACGCTCGAACTGCATCGCGCCGTTCGCCTGGACACGGATGATCGATTCGATTCCGGCGGAGACCGAAGAGGAAAAGAAACGCGTCGAGCGGTTCCAGCAGATGACGCCGGAGAAGATCGCTCCGCTCGTGGTCTATCTCGCTTCCGACCGCGCCGAAGGCATTTCCGGGCAGATTTTCGCCGTGCGCAACAACGAGATTTTCCTGTTCAACCAGCCGCGCCCGGTGCGCTCGCTGCACCGCTCCGACGGCTGGACGCCGGGGCAGATCGACCAGCAGCTCAAGGGCGCGTTCGGCCCCTCGCTCACGCCGCTTGAGCGCTCGAGCGACGTGTTTACCTGGGATCCTGTGTAAGCAGGCCTGGCCCCCGGCGTCATGCCCGGCCTTGTGCCGGGCATCCACGTCTTTAGGCTTGGCGGCAAAGTAAGGCGTGGATGGCACCGGAAACTGGGGCTTGCCCGAGTTCCGCATTTTAATGCCTCAAGTCGAGTAAACTCGACTTGAGGTGACAAGCCCGGCCATGACGAAATCAGAACCTATGCCCATCGTCTACGACAAGCTGCTGGCGCTCGACATTCCGGAGGTGGTGCAGACCTATACGGAAAAGGACGCCATCCTCTATGCGCTCGGCGTCGGGCTCGGGCAGGACCCGTTGAACGAGGACGAGCTGCCGTTCGTCTATGAGCCCAAGCTCAAACTGCTGCCGACCTTCGCCATCGTGCTCGGCTGGCCGGGGTTCTGGGCGCGCGATCTCGACACCGGCATCGATTGGGTGAAGCTCGTGGCCGGCGAGCAGGGGTTGGTGCTGCACCGGCCGCTTACGCCGCGCGGCACCGTGATCGGCAAGACCCGCGTGACCGAGATTATCGACAAGGGCGCCGGCAAAGGCGCGCTGGTCTATTCCGAGCGCATCTTGTCCGACCAGGCGAGCGGCGAAAAGATCGCCACCGTCACCCAGACCACGTTCTGCCGTGGCGACGGCGGCTTCGGCGGCCCGCCGCGCGAGGCGCCGCCGGTACATGCGATTCCTGAGCGCGCGCCCGATCTCACCTGCGATCTGCCGTCGCGCCCGGAGGCGGCGTTGATCTACCGCCTGAGCGGCGATCCCAATCCGCTGCATGTCGATCCTGCGGTCGCCAAGGCGGCCGGCTTTCCGCGCCCGATCCTGCACGGTCTTGCCACTTTCGGCATGGCCGGCCATGCCATCGTGAACTTGCTGTGCGGCTACGATCCAGCAAAACTCACCGCCATTGCCGGCCGCTATTCGGCGCCGGTGTTTCCGGGCGAGACGCTGCGCACCGAAATGTGGCGCGACGGCAATGTGGTGAGTTTCCGCACCCGCGTGGTGGAACGCGACGTGGTCGCGCTCAACAATGGCCGCGCGGAACTTGGGGGATAGGCGTGGGCGGCAATTCGGCCGAGCGGAGCGACGACCATGCGCAAATCCGCGCCGCGGTGCGTTCGCTCTGCGCTGGTTTCCCGGGTGAATATTGGCGCAAGCTCGATCGCGAGCGCGGTTATCCGAGCGAGTTCGTCGCGGCACTGACCAAAGCCGGATTTCTGGCCGCGCTGATCCCGGAAGACTATGGCGGCAGCGGGCTGACGCTGTCCGCGGCGGCTGCGATCCTGGAAGAGATCAATGCCTCGGGCGGCAGCGGCGGCGCCTGTCATGCCCAGATGTACACCATGGATATCCTGCTGCGTCACGGCAGCGCGGCGCAGAAGGACAAATGGCTTCCCGGAATTGCGCGTGGTGAGTTGCGGCTGCAGGCTTTCGGCGTCACAGAGCCGACCTCCGGCACCGACACGCTCAGCTTGCGCACCACCGCGGAACGCTCCGGCGACCGTTATATCGTCAAGGGCCAGAAGCTCTGGACCTCGCGCGCCGAGCATTCCGATCTCATGCTGCTGCTTGTTCGCACCACGCCGCGCGAGCAGGCCAAGAAACGCACCGAAGGTTTGTCGGTGCTGCTGGTCGATCTGCGCGATGCGCGCGGCAAGGGCCTCACCATCCAGCCGATCCGCACCATGATGAACCACGCCACCACGGAAATCTTTTTCGATGACGTGCCGGTGCCGGCGGAAAACCTGATCGGCGAGGAGGGCCAGGGCTTCCGCTACATGCTGGGCGGCATGAATGCCGAGCGCATCCTGATCGGCGCCGAATGCATCGGCGACGCCAAATGGTTCATCGAAAGGGCGACCGCCTATGCCAAGGAACGCAATGTGTTCGGGCGGCCGATCGGGCAGAACCAGGGCGTCCAGTTTCCGATCGCGCGCGCCTATGCGCAGATGCGCGCTGCCGAATTGATGGTGCGCGAGGCGGCCGCGCTCTACGAGAGCGGGCGCGACTGCGGCGCCGAAGCGAATATGGCGAAACTAATCGCGGCCGACGCCTCCTGGGCGGCGGCGGAAATGTGCGTGCAGACCCACGGCGGCTTCGGCTTTGCCGAAGAGTTCGACATCGAACGCAAGTTTCGCGAGACGCGGCTTTATCAAGTGGCGCCGATCTCCACCAATATGATCCTGTCCTATCTGGCCGAGCACGTGCTCGATCTGCCGCGCTCCTATTAGCCCGCCAAGTTCCGTCACCATGCTGCAATGCAATTGTGGCGTCGCATCGTGAAAAATGCAGCTTGCGGTCCCGCCGTCGCCATGGAAAAAATATCCGGTGTGGAGCCTCGCGCCAGCGTAATGTCGTCCATCCTTCTCGCCGATATCGGCGGCAGCAAAAGCCGCTTTGCGCTCGCCAACGGCGGCGGCCGGCCCGAGCGCATGCTGGTCATTCACAACGACACGGTATCCGGTCTCGAAGGCGCGATCGCGCGCTATCTCGAGGAAACCGGCGCGCGTCCGCACGCCGCCATGCTGGCCGTGGCTGGCCCGATCGACGGCGACGAGGTGAAACTCACCAATCGCGACTGGCGCTTCCGCCGGCAGGAGCTGGCGGCGCGCTTCGGGTTTTCGCAGCTGCGCGTGGTCAACGATTTCGAGGCGGTGGCCTGGGCGCTGCCGCGGCTCAACGACAGCGATGTCCGCCCGCTCGGCAAGCCGCTTGCTCTGCGCAACGGGGTCAAGGTCGTGCTCGGACCGGGCACCGGCCTGGGCGTCGCCGCGCTCATTCCCGCCGACGGCCGCTGGCACGTTGTGGCGAGTGAAGGCGGCCATGCTTCGTTCGGCCCGCAAGCCGAGGACGAGGTCGCCGTGTTCAGCAAGCTGCACGCAGAATGCGGCCGGGTCAGCGCCGAGACGATTCTTTCCGGTCCCGGCTTGATGCGACTGGCGCGCGCGATGCATCCCAATGTGGAGTGCGGCGATTGCGAAACCATTGTCGCGCGCGCGCTGGCGCGCGATGCGTCAGCCCATGCGGCGGCGCGTTTGTTCGTGCGGCTGTTGGGGCGCTTCGCCGGCGGGCTGGCGCTGACCTTCAAGGCCACGGGCGGTGTCTATATCAATGGCGGCGTCGCCTGCGGGCTTGGCCCGCTGCTCGACGAGCCGCAATTCCGCGCCGCCTTCGAAGCGCATTCGCCCTATGAAAACCTGCTCGCCGCAATCCCGACCGTGCTGATGACCTGCTCCGAGCCCGGCCTGATCGGCTGCGCGGTCCTGGCCGACGAATTCGACGCCGCCACCACCGCGGCCTGAGCGTTCATTGCATCACGCCAGTCCAAGCGCGCTGAACGCGTCCTGATGATGCGCGGCCGATTCTGGTGAGAAGCAGCAGAACACCACGCGCTGCATCCCGCGCGGCGCAGCCGCAATGTCCGAGGCCACGGCGCCGACCGCGATGCGCGCGGCGCGATCGGGTGGGAAGCGGTAGACACCGGTGGAGATCGCCGGATAGGCGATCGAGGTGAGCCTATGCTCGGCCGCGAGCGCGAGCGCGGCGCGATAGCAGCCGGCCAGCAACTCGTCTTCGTCGTTAGCGCCGCCGCCCCAGACCGGTCCCACCGCATGAATGACGTGTTTGGCCTTGAGCCGGTGGCCGCGGGTGATCTTGGCTGAGCCGGCGGCGCAGCCGCCCAGCGTGCGGCACTCCGCCAGCAGTTCGGGCCCGGCGGCGCGGTGGATCGCGCCATCGACCCCGCCGCCGCCCACCAGCGATGTGTTGGCGGCGTTGACGATGGCGTCGACCGCAAGCGTGGTGATGTCGGCGACGCAGATGTCGAGCCGCGTCGCGCCCACTGTTGCCGACCGCAGGGGTTCGCTCCAAAGGGCCATCGCATTGAAGCTTAACGGCGCGCCTTGGCAGGGCAAGCCCGCCTACGATGAGCTAGGCGACTTCCCGTTCCAGCTGCCGGCTCTCGTCGATCGTTCCCCGCACGCCGACATCGTTGAAATGGGCGTCGAGAAAACGCTGCGCGGCCTCCTGGCCGAGCTTGCGCAGCCGGTCGTAGAACTCATAGTCGTTGTTGAGCTTGCTGCGCGCGTCGAGCGCCTCGCCCATGCCGTCGAGCACGATGCGATGCAGCCGCAGCCGCCGGTATTCGCCCGGGCCGGTGCCGCGCGGCAGGCGGCCGTCATCGATCAGCTTGCCGACGAAATCGATGGCGCGCAGCTCCGCCAGCAGCGAGGCGTTGAAGGTGATCTCGTGCACCCGGTTGATGATCTCGCGGGTGCTGGTCGGCACCTTGTGGCGCTCGAGCGGATTGATCTGCACGATCAGCACGTCCTCGGTGGCGCTCGAGCGCAGGAACGGCAGCACGGCGGGATTGCCGCTGTAGCCGCCGTCCCAATAGGGCACGCCGTCGATCTCCACCGCGTGAAACAGCAGCGGCACGCAGGCCGAGGCCATCACCGCTTCCGCGCTGATGTCTTTGCGGCTGAATACCCGCAGGCTGCCGGTACGCACATCGGTCGCCGAGACGAACAGCGGGCTGCCCTTATCGTCGCGGATCGCTTCGAAATCGACAAAGCGCTCGACCAGGTCTTTCAGCGGATTGATATTGAGCGGGTTGAAATCGTAGGGCGACCAGACCCGCGACATGGCGCCGAACCAAGACTGCGCCGGTGAGGTGTCGCGCGGCACGAACGAGAACAGGCGCTCGACCACGCCGCGCTGCAGCTCCGGCAGGGTGCCGCCGAAGCTCGCCGCCCGCCAGAATTCGGCGAGACGCGTTTGCGCTTCCTCCGGCCCGCCGCGCGCCAGCCCGTCGGCCAGCATCACCGCATTGAGCGCGCCAGCCGAAGCGCCGGAAATGCCGTCGATGGCAAACCGCCCGTCGGCCAGAAGCCGATCCAATACGCCCCAGGTGAAGGCGCCGTGGGCACCGCCGCCTTGCAGCGCCAGATTGATGCGCTTGGTCGCGCGCACGAATCCGGGGCCCCGCGGGGCGCGCGCCCGCCGGCGCCGAGGCCGCTTGGGCAGGGTCGAAAAGAGCTTGCTCAACAGGATCGGAAACATCACATCCA
>JBKKAF010000040.1:0-5140 GCA_046714775.1 Xanthobacteraceae bacterium
GTGAGCACCACGTCGTCCCGGGCAAAGCGCGCGGTGAGCTCGACGGTGTGCTGCCAGGGCACATCCGGATCCTGCACGCCCTGCAGGATGCGCACCGGACAGCCGCTCTCGATCATGCCGCCGAGCAGCAGATGGTTGCGGCCGTCCTCGATTAAGGCGCGGGTAACGGGATAAGGCGCCTCGGAATAATCCGAGGGCCGCAGCCAGAATCCCTTTTCCTCGATCTCGCGCCGGATGGCGGGTGGAAAGCGCTTCCACATCAGCTCTTCGGTGAAATCGACGGCCGGCGCGATCAGCACAAGACCCGCAATATCGGACGCCTGCCGCGCGGGACGTCCCGCCAAGGCGCGCATCAGAAGGAGCGCCAGCCAGCCGCCCATGGAGGACCCAATCACCACCTGCGGCCCACGACAGCAGGCCTCGAACACCGCCACGCTCTCCTCCAGCCAGCGGCCGATGGTGCCGTCGGTGAAGGCGCCACCCGACTCGCCGTGGCCGGAATAGTCGAAGCGGACCATGGCTCTGCCGTGGGCGTTGGCCCAATCGTCGAGCGCCGCGGCCTTGGTCCCCTGCATGTCGGACTTGAAGCCCCCCATCCAGAACAGGCCGGGGCTGCCGCCATCGCGCGCCCGCACCGCGATCGCGCGGGCTGCGGGCCCGGTTCCAACGGCCACGGTTTTCAGGCAAACATCGTCCATCCGACTTGTCTCCGGCCGATCTGCACCCGCCCTAGTGTCCCGAATCCGAAGTTCGCACGTGCTTGCTGCGAGCGCTCTTGCGAACTTCGGATTCAAAGGGACACTAGAAATCATGGAGTTGCTAGTGTGGCTTTGGTTCAGACGTTCCCTCTCAACCTGACCGCAAGGAATGGGGAACGTCTGAACCGCCATACTAGCTGTTTCGCTGCAAGCGGTGAGGGAATGCAAGAGCGCGAACAGCCGTGACGCAACGTTTGGCCGCAGCGGAGTGGTGGCGTGAGCACAGCTTTCGGTGAAACGCGTTTTGCGCCACGCACGCTTGCGGGCGCGACCATCCTGCAAATCGTGCCGGCGCTGCGCGAAGAGCCGAATGCGCGCACCGCGATCAACATCGCCCGTGCCTTGCTGCAGGCGGGCGCCCGGGCGCTGGTGGCGGCCGATGACGGTCCGCTGGCCGGCGAATTGAAGGCGTTCGGCGGCGAATGGGTTCCCCTGGTCAATGCCACCGCCAATCCATTCAAACTGCGGCGCAATGCGCGCGTGCTGGAGGAACTGATCGCCGGCGAGCGGGTCGACATCGTGCATGCGCAAAGCATAGGCGGCGCCTGGAGCGCCCGGCTGGCGGCCGCACAGATCGCAGTCTGGTTCGTCACCACACTGCCCGACGTTCCACCGCGCTCGCGTGTGCGCGCCTTCCTGAGCAGTCCGCTCGCTCAGGGCGATCGCATCATCGCGCCCTCGGTGTTCGCGGCGGCGCCGATGATGCAACGCTACGGCATTGCGCGCGAGCAGATCACCGTCATCCCGCACCCCATCGACACCGCGGCTTTCGACCCGGCGGCGGTGCGGCCGGATCGCATCGCCGCCTTGCGACAGGCCTGGCGGATTGCACCTGGAGAGCGGATCGTGTTGGTGCCCGGCCGGGTGGCGCCGTGGGCCGGCCAGAATCTGCTGCCGGAAATTGCGCGCTTGTTGCTCGACGAAGGCCATCGCGGTTTCGTGTTCGTGGTCGCCGGCGAAAGCCGCACCCACGCCCGCTATGCGCGCGCGGTGGAAAAGCTCGCCCGCACCCAGGGCGTCCACCAGTCCATCCGTCTCGTCGGTCATTGCGCCGATATGCCAGCCGCTTTCGCCGCCGCCGAATTGGTGGTGGTGCCGGCGATCGAGCCGCCGATCCTCGGCCGCGTGGTGGCGCAGGCGCAGGCCATGGCGCGGCCGGTGGTAACCGCGGGCATCGGCACGCTGCCCGAGCATGTGGCGGTGCCGCCGCAAATCTCCGACGATTTGCGCACCGGATGGAGTGTCAAAGCGGGCGACCCGCCCGACTTCGCGCGTGCGATTGCGCAGGCATTGTCGCTCGACGACACCGCATATGAGACCATGACGGCGCGGTCGCGCGAGTTTGCCGAATACATGTTTTCGCCGCGCAGCATTGCGGTTGCGACCCGCGCCGTCTATACCTCCTTGCTCGCGCGCGACAGGTGATGGTCGGGACGCGGCAAGCCGTTGACGGTGCGCCGCCAGGAGATCGAGGCGTTTGTAGTGACAGCGCAGTCTTCCGCGACACGCGCGTTGCAACAGCCGGATGAGACGGCCGCGCTCGACGGCTCGCGGTCTTCGCCGACGATCGCGCCGGCATTTCATCCGCTCACCATACTGATGGTCGTTCCGACACTGCAGGCGGGATCCGCCGAAGCGGGAACGGTCGATCTGGTGCGCCTGCTGGCGGCCGGCGGCCATCGCCTGATCGTGGTGTCGAGCGGTGGGCGCATGTTGTCGGACATTGCCGCGGCCGGCGCGGAATTCGTGTTCTTGAACGTCGCGAGCAAGAATCCGCTCGTCATGCTGCGCAATGCCGTGAGCATGACGCGGCTCATTCGCAAGCGCGGTTGCAACCTCATTCACGCGCATGGGCGCGCACCGGCCTGGAGCGCCTATTGCGCCGCGCATTGGGCGGGCGTGCCGTTCCTCACCACCTGGTACAAGGGCTTCCGCGAGCAGAACGTGCTCAAGCGCCTCTACAACGGCGTGATGGCGCGCGGCGACCGCGTGATCGCGGTCAGCGACCAGATCGCCGATCTCATCAACGACCGCTACGGCACGCCGTGGGAGCGCATCGCGGTAATCCCCACCAGCATCGATGTGGAGCGGTTCAATCCGGACGGCATCGCGCGCCAGCAGATCGACGCCGTGCGGCGCGTTTGGGGCGTCAAGCGCGAGACCAAAATCGTGCTGGTGGCCGGACGCATGGCGCGGCGCAAAGGTCACCACGTCGTGGTGCATGCGGCGCGCCGGCTGAAAGAGCTGGGATTGAAGGATTTCCTTTGCATCTTCATCGGCGAGGACCAGGGCCGCAGCCGCTATACCGGCCAATTGTGGGATCTGGTGCTGTCGACCGGCACCGCCGACGTGGTCCGGATGTCGGGACCCATCGACGACCTGCCGGCCGCCTATGCCGCAGCCTCGGTCGTGGTATCGGCCGCCATCCAACCGGAAGGGCTGCAACGGTCCATCCTGGAGGCCCAGGCCATGGGCAAGCCGGTGGTGGTGTCGGACTTGGGCGCCGGCCCGGACGTGGTGCTGGCGCCCCCCACCGTGCCGGAGGATCGTATGACCGGCCTGCGCTTTGCCTCCGGCGATGCCGAGGCCCTGGCAGGGACCCTGATTCACTTCTTCTCGCTGCCGGAGCCGACGCGGCGCGGTATCGGCGCCAATGGCCGGGCCTGGGTGCGGGCGCATTTCAACCCGCAGGCGGTCACCGAGCCCACCTTGCGTCTGTACGCCGATGTGGCGCGGCGGCAACAACGGCCTTGAATGGCTCTCCTGCGTGTCGCGTTAACCGCCCCGGGACCCCATTTCCATTGACTTGTTGCCGGTTTGTCTTGATCCTCTATCGTCCGTCGCAACGGACCCAGTCGCAACAGAACAGGAGCGCAACGCCATTCGCCGACCGATGAGAACCGCGCAGCCCGCCCAAAAGGACGGCCCGCGCATCAACGAGGAAATCCGCTCACGCGAAGTGCAATTGATCGATCAGACCGGCCACAATCACGGGCCGACCGATTTTCAGATCGCTTTGCAAAAGGCCCAGGAGGCCGGGCTTGATCTCGTGGAGATCGCCCCAAATTCCACCCCGCCGGTCTGCAAGATCCTGGATTACGGCAAGTACAAATACCAGGCGCAGAAGAAGGCGGCGGAAGCCCGCAAAAAGCAGAAGGTGGTCGAGGTCAAGGAGATCGAGCTCCGGCCGATGATCGACGACCACGACTACGAGGTGAAGATGCGCTCCATGCGGCGCTTCTTCGAGGAAGGCGACAAGGTCAAGGTGACGCTTCGCTTCCGCGGCCGCGAGATGGCGCACCAGGAGCTCGGTGTGCAGCTGCTGAGCCGGGTCAAGGACGATACCTCGAAGATCGCCAAGGTCGAGATGGACGCCCGGTTCGAAGGCCGCCAGATGGTGATGGTGCTGGCGCCGCGTTGAGCGGCGCCCGGCTTGCAGGCCATCGCTAAGGCCGCCAAACGGTTGTCATTTAGGCTCGCCTCTGCCATAAACCCGGCCTCCTGCCGCCCGGCTAACAAGGGCTGCCGTGGCGGCGGTGAAGTGCTCAATCAGCACGCTCATTTCGAGCATAGGACCGGCGGACGGGCCGTTTGGCTTGTCGTGCCGGCGAAAAGGAGTGCCAAATGCCCAAGATCAAGACCAAGTCCGGCGCCAAGAAGCGCTTCAAGATCACCGGCACTGGCAAGGTGCTGTATGCCCATCGCGGTAAGCGCCACGGCATGATCAAGCGCAGCAAGAAGCAGATTCGCCAGTTGCGCGGCACCGCCGTGCTGTTCAAGACCGACGGCGAACGCATCAAGAAATATTTTCTGCCCAACGGCTGACGCACCGGCCCCATCGGCGGCCGTCGTCGGCAACGTTGCACGCAGAACATCGCATTAGAGGAGATCAACCATGGCCCGCGTCAAGCGAGGCGTCACGTCTCACGCCAAACACAAGAAGATCCTGAAGGCCGCCAAGGGCTTTTACGGCCGGCGCAAGAACACCATCCGTATCGCCAAGCAGGCGGTGGAGAAGGCCAACCAATATGCCTATCGCGACCGGAAGCGGCGCAAGCGCACCTTCCGAGCGCTCTGGATCCAGCGGCTGAACGCCGCCGTGCGTCCGTTCGGCCTGAACTACAGCCGGTTTATCGACGGCCTCGCCAAAGCCGGGGTCATGGTCGACCGCAAGGTGCTGTCCGACCTCGCCATCCGCGAGCCGGCGGCCTTCCAGGCCATCGTCGAAAAGGTCAAGGGCGCGTTGCCGGCGTGATCCGGGATCGTCATCGCCGGGCTTGACCCGGCGATCCAGACGACTGATCCGCTGTGAGTCGCTGGATGGATGCCCGGGTCAAGCCCGGGCATGACGAGTCACAGGCTCGAACCCACATGTCCGATAT
>JBKKAF010000041.1:0-8064 GCA_046714775.1 Xanthobacteraceae bacterium
GGCCCCTGGTTCGAGAACTGGCGCAATGTCGACTACGGCGATCTCTGGCTGGCCGAGCGTGAGGCCCTGGAGCGCGCGGGATAGAGGTTTAGCGGGTTGCCTTGCCGGTCGGTTGTTGCTTTGTTGCCGCGGCATAGTGCTCCACATCCACGATCCCGATCGGCGCAATGGCGGACGCTGAGACCGCATCCTTGGTGCAGGAAGCCGTCGCTCTCTGCGAGCGCGGCCGATTTGCGGAGGCCGTCGACGTCGTTGGACAGGCGCTCGCCCTCGATCCGGCCAATGCGCGCGCGCACAAATTGCTCGGCATGGCGCTCGCTCAGCTCGGCCGCCATGATGATGCACTGGCCGCGTTCGAGCGGGCGATCGCGCAGCAGCCGGATTTTGCCGATGCCTATGGCAGCCGTGGCGATGTGCTGCTCGATCTCGGCCGCCACGCCGAGGCGCTGGCGAGCTACGACCAGGCGCTGGCGCTAGCGCCGGATTCGACCGCCGATTGGTGCAACCGGGGCGCGGCGCTGCAAGCGCTTGAGCGCTACGAGGACGCGGTCGCGAGCTTCGACCGCGCCATCGCGGTCGAGCCGCGCTTCGCCGAAGCGCATTACAACCGCGGCGGCGCGCTCGCTCTCCTCAAGCGGCACGACGAAGCGCTCGCCGCCTACGACCGCGCCCTTGCGATCGCGCCCGACTACGCCGACGCGCTCAACAACCGCGCCAATGCGCTGAAAGAGTTGGGGCGGCATCCGGAAGCCGTGGCCAGTGTCGAGCGGGCACTGGCCATCCAGCCCGATCATGCTGCGGCGCTGGTCACGCGCGCGGCGGTGCTCGGCGCGCTGGGCCGCCATGAGGAGGCGCTGGCGAGTTGCGACATAGCCCTTATCGCCAATCCTCAGAATTTCGACGCCTGGGTCAAGCGCGGCAATGCGCTGATCGAGCTGCAGCGTTTTGAGGAGGCCATTGCGACGCTCGACCGGGTGCTGGCGATCGATCCGGGCTACGACGAGGCGAAGTGGAACAAGAGCCTGCTCGGTCTGCATCTCGGCCGCTTTCGCGCGGGCTGGCAGCTTTACGAGCATCGCTGGACCCAAGCGAAAGGCATGTTGCACCGGCACTACCCGCAACCGCGCTGGGACGGCGGCAAAGTGGATGGCCCCTTGCTGATCTGGGGCGAGCAGGGGCTCGGCGATCATATGATCCATGCCGGCATGGTCGAGGAAGCGGCAGCGCGCGCGCAGTCCGTCGTGCTCGAAGTCGAGCCGCGTCTGGTAACGCTGTTCCAGCGTTCGTTTCCAGGCGTGCAGGTGATCGGCCTGCACGCGGATCTGCGGCTGTATGCCGGACCGGTCGCTGCGCAGGAGCCGCTGGCCAGTCTCGGGACATATTTCCGCAATAGCTGGGACGATTTTCCGCGCCGTGAGCGCGGCTACCTCACGGCCGACCCGGCGCGCACCCAAAGCCTGCGCGCGCGGCTCGGCGGCGGACGGCAAACCGTGATCGGGCTGTCGTGGCGGAGCGTCAGCCCGGCCACCGGAAAATCCAAGAGCGCGCAGTTGCGCGATCTCGCCGCGCTGTTACGGATGCCCGGCTGTCAGTTCGTGGACCTGCAATACGGCGACACGCTTGCGGAACGCCAGGCGGTCGAACAAGAGCTGGGTATTCCGGTCGCGCGGCTCCCCGACATCGACAATACCAACGACGTCGACGGCCTGGCGTCGCTGATTTCCGCCTGCGATCTCGTGGTCACGGTGAGCAACACCACCGCCCATCTTGCCGGCGCGCTCGGGGCGCCGACCTGGGTCATGGTGCCGTTCGGCCATGCGCGCATGTGGTACTGGTTCCGCGACCGCGACGAGAGTCCGTGGTATCCGCGGGTGCGGGTGCGGCGGCAGCAGGCGGGGCTTCCCTGGGCGCATCTGGTTTCATCCGTGACTGATGAGGTCGCGCACTTTCGCGCCAAACCTGAACACAAGGACTAAAAATGCCTGCCGGTGTTCGACATTTCCGCGGTTCACAATACCCGCCGATCCGCTAAGCTGGCGCATCCCCCGCTCATTCCGGGCACGCGAGGAGCAAGTGAAATGTGCAAAAACCACGTCACGTCGTTGCTGTCTGCCGCCATGGTCCTGACCTTGAGCTCCGTCATGCCCGCCTCGGCGCAGACCAAGCTCAACATCAGCACCTTTTCCGGCGCCACCAACCTTCCGGTCTGGATCGCACTGGAGAAGGGCTTCTTCGCCAAGGAAGGCCTCGATGTCACACATGAGATCACCAAGGGCTCAAGGGCGCTGATGGAAGGCATGATGGCCGGCAAGTTCCAGTTCGGCTCCGTCGCGTTGGACAACACCATTGCCTATGCGGAGGGGCAGGGCGACGTGAAGTTCGACAACTTCGACCTGGTCGGCATCATGGGCGTGCATTCCGGCATGAACAAGATCGTGGTGCGGCCGGAGATCAAGAGCTTCAAGGATCTGAAGGGCAAGACCGCGGCCGTCGATTCCGCCCGCAGCGGCTACGGGCTGGTGATGTACAAGATCCTGGAAATGAACGGGCTGAAGCGCGACGTGGACTACCAGGTCATCGCCGTGGGCAGCGGCCCGAACCGGATGGCCGCGCTGAAGGATGGCAAGGCCGCGGTCGCCCCGGTGTCGCCGCCCGAGGACACCCACGCGCAGAAGGAAGGGTTCAACATTCTGGCGGACGCCACCGAGATCGTCGGCGCCTATCAGGGCAGCGCCTATGTCGTGAGCCGCGGCTGGGCCAAGGACAATGAGAAGGCGGTCTCTGCCTTCATCCGCGCCATGGTCGCAGCTTCGGACTATGTGTTCGAGAACAAGGCGGGCGCCATCGAGGTGCTGAAGGGGAGGGTCAAGGGTCTGTCGGATGCGGACGCCGAGAGCATCTATGCCACGCTGACCGCCGGTAAGGGCGGCCTCAACCGCGGGGCGCGCATGAATATCGAGGGCGTGAAGATGCTGCTCGACCTGCGCAATGAATATGGCGGCTCGGACGTCAAGTTGACCGACCCGTACAAATATATCGATCTGTCCTATTACGAAAAGGCGACCGGCAAGAAATAACGGCCCGCTCTGGCGCGCTTATTCTGCAGCGGGACCGCCCGGCGAAAACCGGGCGGTCTTATACCAACGGTTTTGGACGACTGCCCACCCCCGCCGTCATTGCGGGCTTGACACCGGAAGTCGGGTCTACCCGACGTCCGGGATCTATGCAGAACTCGGGCAAGCCCGAGTTCTGATGCAATCCATCTTTTTTTGAAGATAGATGGATGCGCGGATCAAGTCCGCGCATGACGCGTTGGTATTTATTTTGCCAGCGCCTGTTTCAGGAGATTGACGGTTTCCGGCGCCTGATTGAGCGCATCGACGATCATTTTTAATACCGCGTCGCCGTAGGCGGGCTCGACCGGCCGCTCAAGTTTCTGCGCCTTAGCCTGCAGCTCGGGATCTTCCATCGCCCGCTGAAAGGCGTCCCGCAACGCCTGCAAGCGGTCCTGCGGAATTCCCGGCGGTCCCGCGGTCAGGCGGGCGATGTCGCCCTGGGTGTGAACAAGCGCGATCAGCTTGTTGGCGTTGGCGTCGGACACCAGGTCCTTGAGTTGCGGCAGGTCCGTCTCGCTGCCGCCGATTTGCGCGATAAAGCGGGCATAGCCGTTGCGCATGAACGAGTCCCAGGAGGATCGCGCCGCCAACGCGCCGACGATCTCGCCGCGCCGCATCGCCAGCTGGTCGTCGTTACCGCTATAGCCGGTCAGGATCTTGATCGGGAGCTTCAGCACGTTGGTGAGCATCACGGTCTCGACATAGGCCGCGCTGCCGATGCCGGCGGTGGCAAAATTGACCGGCTCTCTCTGTTCGACCAGCTGCCGGAATGACTTGATCGGAGATTGCTGGGCGATTGCGATCACGCGCGGCTCCGACGCCGCCTTGCCCACCCAGGACATCTTGGTGAGATCGAACCGGACGCCGTCGAGCCCGACCAACTGATTGTAAATGAGCCCGGTATTAAAGGTCCCGATCGTCAACCCATCCGGCCGCGCGGCGTAGATGGCATTGGTTCCGACCAGATGACCGGCGCCCGGCATGTTCTTCACCACAAAGGTCGAGCCGGGCAGATGTTTCTGCATGTATTCCGCGATCAGGCGGCCGTAGACGTCGTAGCCGCCGCCCGGCGCAGTGGCGACCACATAAGTCACCGTCTTGTCGCGGTAGAAATCGGCGCCGGTCTGCGCGAGCGACGGGGACGCAGCCATGGCGGCAATCGCCACAGCCAAGGCGGACGGGCAGCATCGGCGCGGCACCATCGGCATCGGGTTCCTTATTGGGAAATCTTGCCTTTGCTAGCGGCGGGCGTTTTCGGCAGTTCCAGCGAGCTTTTCAGCAACCCGATGGTCTCGGGCGTCTGGTTGAGCGCGGCTTTGATCGCGTTCAGCACCTCGTCGCCATAGAGCGGTTCGATCGGTTTTTCCAGCTTTTCGGCCTTGGCTTGCAATTCCCGGTCTTCCATGGCCTTGCGATAGGCGCCGCGAAGGGCATCCAGCCGATCCTGCGGAATTCCCGGCGGACCGGCGGTCAGGCGGGAAATGTCGCCTTGCGTCCGCACCAGCGCAATCAGCGCCTTGGCGGTCGGATCGGTCACCATCGACGACAGTTGCGGGATATCGGTCTGATTGCCGCCGATCTGTGCGATGAAACGGCCGTAGCCGTTCTTGACGAATTGCTCCCACGACGAGCGCGAGGCGATGGAGCCGACCACTTCGCCGCGGCGCATGGCGAGCGAATCCTCGGCGCCGTTGTAGCCGGTCAGGATTTTGGTCGGAATTTTCAGCACATTGGCCAGCATGATGGTTTCGACATAAGCCGCCGAGCCGATGCCCGAGGTGGCAAACGGCACCGGCTCCTTCTGCGCCAGCAGTTCCTGGAAGCTCTTGATCGGGGATTGCGTGCCGATGGTCATCACCCGCGCATCCGATGCCGCCTTGCCGATCCACGACATCTTTTCCAGGTCGAAGCGCACCGCCTCCTGCTTGATCAGCTGATTGTAGATCAGGCCGGTGTTGAAGGTGCCGAGCGTGAGCCCGTCCGGTTTCGAGGCATAGATCGCATTGGCGCCGACAAGGTGCCCGGCGCCGGGCATGTTCCGCACCACGAAGGTGGAGCCCGGCAGATATTTCTGCATGTAGTCCGCGACCAGGCGGCCATAGAGGTCGTAGCCGCCGCCGGGCGCGGTGGCGACGATGTAGGTGACGGTCTTGCCTTGGTAGAAATCCGCGCCGGTCTGGGCGGAGGCGGGCGCGGCAACGATGGCCGCCAAGACCGCGGCTGGTAGGCACAGCCACCGCGCAACGCTGGGCATCACGGCCTCCACTTAGTGTGGCGGTTAAGAAGTTCCCCATTCCTTGCGGCCGGGTCGGGAGGGAACTTCTGAACCAAAGCCACACTAGCAACGCTATGATTCTAGTGTCCCTTTGAATCCGAAGTTCGCAAGCGTGCTCGCAGCAGGGGTCTGCGAACTTCGGATTCGGGACACTAGGAGGGCTTTACCCTTTATGCGTCCCGGCTTCTGTGGCCGGTGTGACGCGGAGCCGGTTGACCCGGCTCCGCGCTGTCATTGGGCAACAAAAGTCAGTTGCAGGTAACCGCCTTGGCTTCGCCGCCGCTGCTTCCCGCATCGACGGTGCAGGTCATGCCGACCTTGAGGCTGTTGCGGTCACCCTTCTGGCCGGCGACGGTGATTTCCGTGCGCGATCCGGAAATGGCGATGTCCAACGTCTTGCCGTCGGCGAGCTTGAGCACCACTTTGCCGCGGCCATCGTATTCGGCGATCGTGCCCTTGGTTGCGTCAGAGGCAGAGGCAGGGGTTGCAGCCGGTTCTTTCTTTTCGAGAGCGTTCTTCAAGAGTGCGATGGTCTCCGGCTTCTGGTTGAGCGCGGTCTGGATCGACTTCAGCACGTCGTTGCCGTACCCCGGCTCGACCGGACGTTCCAGCTTGGCAGCCTTGGCCTGCAGCTCCGGATCCTCCATTGCCTTGCGATAGGCGCCTTGCAGGGCTTCGAGCTGCGGCTGCGGGATGCCGGCGGGGCCGGCAGTCAGCCGCGCGATGTCGCCCTGCGATTGGACGAGAGCGACGATCGCTTGGGCGTCTGCGTCCTTGATGAGATCCTTGAGCTGCGGGACGTCCTTTTCGCTGCCGCCGATCTGGGCGATGTAGCGGCCATAGCCGTTCTTGATGAACTGCTCGAACGAAGAGCGCGAGCCCATGCCGCCGGTCACCTCGCCGCGCCGCATCGCCAGCTGGTCGTCATTGCCGTTGTAGCCGGTCAGGATCTTGACCGGCAGCTTAAGCACGTGGGCGAGCGCGTTGATCTCGACATAATTGGCGCTGCCGATGCCCGAGGTGGCAAAATTAATCGGCTGCTTCTGCGACCGCAGGTCATCGAAGGTCTTGATCGGCGATTGTGCACCGATCACGAACACGCGCGGCTCCGAACTCGCCTTGCCGAGCCAGGACATCTTGGTCAGGTCGAACTTTACCCCGTCGGCCTTGATCAATTGGTTATAGATCAGGCCGGTGTTGAAGGTGCCGATAGTGAGGCCGTCGGGCCGCGAGGCGTAGATGGCGTTGGCGCCGATCAGGTGCCCGGCGCCCGGCATGTTCTTCACCACGAAGGTGGAGCCGGGCAGATATTTCTGCATGTAGTCCGCGACCAGGCGGCCATAGAGGTCGTAGCCGCCACCCGGCGCAGTGGCGACGATATAGGTGACAGTCTTGCCCTTGTAGAAATCGGCTCCGCTCTGGGCCTGCACCGGCGCGGCCATGCCGGCGGCCAGCAAGGCGCCGGAGGCGAGTGACAGGTAGTGTCGCGTGCTGAACATCGGCTTCCTCCTCGGATTGCGGTCCGGCGCGCTTTGTTAAAGCGGCCTGTTATTGCTCTCCCTGCGCTCCGTGGAGGGTAGGTAATGGAGGCAAAATGCGGTTGCAAGGCGCATTTCGACGCTGCTCAGCCCAGCAAATAGTCCGTAATGAAACCGGTATGCAGCGAGACCCGCAGCACCTTTTCGAAGATGAGATAAAATGCAACCGAGGCGCCGGCCGTCAACAACAGCGTCTGCCGCCAGCTCGCCTCTGCCCAATAGCGCAGGAAGCAAAACAGAAAGACCGGTACCGCAATGCGGAATCCGAACAGCACGATGCCGCCGATGAAGGCCAGGAAATAGCCCCAGACCATCAGTTCCCGCCGCAGCTTTTCCTCCGGGCTGAGCGGCTCGCCGCCGGGCGCCAGGCTGTCGAATGAAATGTCGAACTGGATTTTCCGGCCGACCAGGCGGGCGATCTGATCCTCCGGCTTTTCCGCTTGCCGTTTGCCGCTGGCGATCTCGGCCGCGCGGCGCCGTTCGCGCATGTCGAGCGCAAGCTGCAGGATGCAAAGCGCCAGCGCCGGCAGCCCGATCACGAAGGTCATGAAACGGGCGCCGGGCGGATAACCGCTGGAGACGCCGACCATCACCGCAAAGATGACAAGCATGATGAACGTCATGATGGAGTTGGAATAGTTCACGGCGACGCCCTCAATTCGCTTTTGCGCGGGGCGCCGGGCGGCCGCGCCGTCCGGTAGACGGCGAAGGCGATGGTCGCCGCGATCATCCCGATCAGCACAAGCGAAAGCGGCTGCGTGAAGAATCCGTATCCCCACAGACCGAGCGCCTTATGCAGCGATTCCTCCGCGATCTTGCCGAGCACGAGTCCGATCACGAACGGCGCGCGCGGCCAGCCGAATCGCAAAAAGGCGTATCCCAGCGCGCTCAAGCTCACCAGGATAATGAGATTCTGCCACTGGCCTTCGTTGATGTAGGCGCCCAGCACCGCCAGCACCATGATGAACGGGACCAGCTTCGAGCCGTTCACGAAGGTCAGCATCGCGGCCCAGCGGTTGATGAACAGCAGGAAGGCGACCGCGATCAGGTTGCCCACCACCAGCGCCCAGATCAGCGTCCAGACCAGGTCGAGATGCTGAGTCAACATCGTCGGCCCGGGCTGGATGCCGAGAAT
>JBKKAF010000042.1:0-12505 GCA_046714775.1 Xanthobacteraceae bacterium
CGGCGCGATCGGCGTCTCCGGCGTGCGCTCGGACCAGGACGAGCAGATCGCGCTCGCTGGCCTTGCGGCAATCGGTTTGACCGCCGGCAGCTAGAAGCGGAAGCGCCCCTCAGCCGCGGCGACGTAATATTCCCAGGCCCGGATCGGCTCGTGCACGCGGTCGTCGCCGTGCCGGCGCGCGGCGCCTTCCGGCGAGTAGTAGCGCGGCTTGAAACCGGCGGCCTCGGCCAACACCTGGAGTTCGGCCGTCTCTTCCAGAAACAGCGCCTGTACGCAGGCATGCGGCAGCGACTGGCCGACCGCCAGCATGCCGTTCGACTGCAAGATCACCGCTTCGGCGTCGTCGCCCAGGGCCTCGGCCACGCCGTCGCCCATCTCGGGATTGGCCACCAGGAATGGCTGCTCGAACACCCGCACCAGTGGGCCGAGATTGGCGCCGAAACCGTGTGCCACTTTCAGCGGCTGCCCGGCGCAGGCATAGGCTGCCACATGACGGGGATGGCCGCGGGCGATCGCCATCACGTCGGTGCGGCGGCGATAGACCGCAAGGTGCATCGGCACTTCGAGCGGCGGCCGGCCTTCGCCCGCAACCTGTTTGCCGGCGAGGTCGAGTTCGACCAATTCTGCCTCCGTCACGAGGCCGAGCGCCTTGCGCGGCGTGATCATGACACGGTCGGTGCCGACCCTCGTGCTGATATGGCCGAAGCCCTCCACGATACGGAAATGGGTGAGCACCCGGCAGGCGGTGATCACCTCGGCGCGCAGCTCCGGTGTCGAAGCAAATGTCATGGCAATCTCTCTGGGACGGTCAGCGGGTGAGGAATGGCACGGCGAGGCGATGAAACAGATCGGCGGCGTCCCATGGTACCAGATGCTTGCAACCCTCGGCGAGATGCAGGTCAAGCTGCGGCACCCGCTCCTTCAACAACGCGGCACGCTCGGCGGCGCGGCCGCGATCGTTTTTGCCGTAGATCAGCAACAGCGGCATTTTCAGCTCGCCGTAGCGCTGCCATAGCGGCAGGGAGTCCTTCTTGGCGCCTTTCTCCTGCGCGGCAGCGTGGCGCGCCACGAAGCTCTCAAAGCAGGCGCCGATGCTGTTCTGGTGGCGCAGCTTCAGCTCCTCATCGGTGATCAGCGCGTGATTGAACAGGTTGGCCTCGAGCAGCGCGCGCGTATCCTCGAGCGTCGGCTCGCTCTTCACCATGCGCTCTTCCAACCTGGCCTGCGCTGCGCCCTCGCGGCCGCCGACCTTGCCGGCGTCGGTTTCCAGCGGCGGCAACAGGCTGCCGGTGCCGAGCACGATCAGATGCGACACCCGCTCGGGATTTTCCAGGGCGATGCGCAGCACCGGCGTGCCGGCGGAGGAATGGCCGATCAGCGCCGCGCGTTGCAACCCAAGCGCATCCATGAAACGCAGCAGGAAGCGCTTGCTGGGCGCATTGACGTCGGCCGGAGCATCGCTCTGGCCGAACCCCGGCAGATCGACGGCGATCGCCCTTACTCCGCCTGCCGCGAGCGCGTGCAGATTGCGGCCAAAGACGTCGGCGGAGGAGCCGAGCGAGGTTCCGTGCACCAGCAAGGCGGGGATGCCGCTGCCCTCTACGAGATAGCGGACCTTAAGGTCATCAACGGTGACAAACCGTTCGTTGCTGCGGACGGCGACGGTCATCGGCAAATCTCCGATAGAATTCCGCCCAGCATATACGATTGCGCACGCTGTGGGGAGCGTCCGACGCAACACCGCCGGCCCGCTGCGACGGTCAGGGTTTGACGCCGCGGCTGATGTGATAGGAGCCGAACAGGAATTGTTGCATCGCGAATTGGTCGGTGAGCCGGGCGAGATCTTCCCACGGCCGGATGTAAGGATTGCCCAGCATCGTGCGCTTCATCAGCCAGACGCTGAACGGCAGCACCACTTTGCCCATCAAGCCAGGCGGCAGCCGCGCATCCAGGATCACCAGCCGGCCGCCCGGCCGCAACTGCTTCCAGGCGTGATGCAGGACGGTCAGGTGATGCGGCATGGTGTTGTAGGAAAAACCGAACAGCACGCCGTCGAGTGGCTCGGGCGCCACATATTCGCCGGCGTCCTGCTCGGCGAGCTCGACATTGGTCCATTGGTTCTGCTCGCAGAGTTCGCGCGCGAGCCGCAACATTCCGCTGGACAAATCGACGCCATAGACCTTGCCGGTCGGTCCCACCGCGTCGCGCAAATAGGGAAAATTCCTGCCGGTTCCGCAGCCGATTTCGAGCACGCGTTCGCCGGGGCGCAGGCTCAAACTCTCGACGCCCTTCTTGCGCAGGGACGGCGGCTGGAACAGCAAGTAGTCGAAAAATGGGATGAGCGCGGCAATCCGATCGTAGCGCTGCCGGATGACCTGACGGTCACAATCCACCCACTGATACGCCACGGTGTCCCCCCAAATGTGACGCGGCGCTTGTCGGTCGTCCCGCTATTCCGCTCGCGCCGGCGACCATACCAACGGCGTAATCGTCCGCCCGGTGTCATTTCGCCGCATGTCCCGGGGCGGATTATCGTTGTTTCAGAGGGCTTTAACAAGACGGTCGCGCTGTCGGGGGAGTTAAGCTGCGGCCGGCCCCATGACCCCCGTGGGGTGCGGGTACGGCTTTACTTTCGCGTCGCAGCCTCTACTCGAACGGAGCCCAAGGTCCTACGATTTGCGCCAATGTTCACATTTATACCCGAAACCCCCTCTAGGCCGTCGCATTAACAATCCCATCAGGATGTCGGAAGGAATGGCAATGCGTTTCTCCATACTCGTCGGATCCGCGATCATCCTTGCTACGTCGCCGGTGTTGGCGGCCGACCCCGTCGGGGAGTGGCTGGTCGAGAACGGCGCGGCTCATATTCGCATCGAGAATTGCGGCGGCGCGCTGTGGGGCGTGACGTCCTGGGAGAAGGTGCCCGGCAAGGACACGGAAAATCCCGACCCCGCCAAACGCACCCGGCCGACCCTCGGCATCCCGATCCTGATCGACATGAAGCCCGCTGCCGACGGGACCCGTTGGGACGGCCAAGTCTACAATGCGGAAAACGGCAAGACCTATACCGCCAACATCACGCTGAAAGATCCCAACACGTTGCGGATCCAAGGCTGCGTGCTCGGTTTCTTGTGCGGCGGGGAGAACTGGACGCGCGTGCAAGCGGCAACTCCCCAGGCGTCGGCACCGCAACCGAAGGGCAAGACCGTGCCGAAAGGCAAGAGTGCGGTGAGCGAGATTTGCTCACGCGTCGCGAATCTCGCGCGGGCGACCCATTAGGGCCGGTTGAAACAGCACCGCTGCCGCCAGCGTAGTGACCAGCGACAACGCCAGCAATTTGCCCATGCTCGACGTGCCCGGATGGCTCGACAGCCACAGGCTGCCGAATGCTGTCGCCGTGGTGAGCGCGCTGTAGATGATGGCGCGCGTGAGGCTGGTCTGCAGCAGGTCGGTCTGACCGGCCCGCCACGCCATGATGTAGTAGATCTTGAACGCCACGCCGATCCCGAGCAGCAGCGGCAGCGCGATGATATTGGCGAAGTTGAGCGGCAGTCCGATGATCACGCAGATTTCGAGCGTGACCACTCCTGCCAGCAGCAGCGGAACGAGAGTCAGCAGCACGTCGCCAAACCGCCGTAACGTGATCCACAGTAGGATGGCGATCGAGATCATCGCCCAGATACCGGCCTCGATGAAGGCAGCGATCACGGTGCGCCCTGATTCGAGGATCGAGATCGGGCCGCCGGTGGCATTCGGCTCGACCGCCAGCACAGCGCGCGCGAACGAACGCAACGTTTCGTTGTCGTTGGGATCGCCTTTCGGGAATGCCTCGACCCGCGCGCGGCCATCCGGCTTGACCCAGTCGTCCTTGATGTCGGCCGGCAGATTTTGCTCGGTCACCTGCTGCGCCTGCAGCATGGCGCGCAATCCGTCGAGCGTGATCCGCAGCGGCGAGACGAAAACCGCCTGTACCTTTTCGCGGGTGGCCTGATCCGACTTGGCCAATTGCGTGAGCGCGGTGGCGAGACGCTTGGCCGCCACGGCGCCGGGACCGTCCTGAGTGCCGGCGGCTTTGTTAAGGGCATCGGCGGTGCGGTTGAGCCCAGCAATATTCTCGGCATCGGTGGCGGCGGGGCGCGGATTTTGCTTCAGCGCCGGCTCCAGGCGAGCAGCGGCCGGCCGGATTAGAGCGAGCTTTTGCGGCTGATCGCTCGGGATGAAGCTCTCCAAGGTCATCACGCGACCGACCTCCGGCACCGTGGCGAGCCGCGCCGCGCTTTCGCGCGCCGCTGGCAGGTTGGGTGCAAGCACGTCGATGGTGCTGGCGCCGGCGGTGGGATCGCTGCGCAATTCGAGATAGGTCGCGATCGATTCGGTATTGGCGCTACGCAGATTGATCGGGTTGAAGTCGAATTGCAGGAAGTAGAGCAGCGGCAGTCCGCCGAGCGCCACCGCCGCGGTGGCAGCCAGGATCGGAATGCGGTGATCGCTCAGGAACCGATCGATCGGAGCGAGCGATTTGTAACCGAGCGGCTCCTTCTCCCCCGGCGGGTTGAGGATTGCCAGCAGCGCCGGCAGGAAGGTGATGCTGGTGAGATATGCGATGATCATGCCGACGCCGGCGATCTGGCCGAGCTCAGCCACGCCGCGATAGGCGGTCGGCAGGAACGAAAGGAATCCCGCTGCCGTTGCGGCGGCCGCCAGTGTGAGCGGCACACCGGCGTGTTCCGCCGCCTTGGACAAAGCCGTGCGCAGATCGTTGATCTCGTACCGCTCGGCCCGGTAGCGGACGCTGAACTGAATACCGAAATCGACCCCAATACCGACGAACAGCACGGCGAAGGCAATCGAGATCGGGTTCAGCGCATCCACCATCATCAGCCCGAGTGCTGCGGTGACGGAGAGGCCGACGAAAATACTGAGAAACACCGCGAAGATGATGCGCGGCGACTTCAACGCCAGCCACAGGATGAACAGCACGACGGCGATGGTGGCGATGGTGTTCACCACCGCGCCCTCCTTCAGGGTGGCGAATTCTTCGTCCTGTATAGGCACCGAACCGGTCAGTCGCACCCGCGCGAGGTATTGCGTATCGAGCTTTAGCTCCGCGGCCGCCTGCCGGATGGCGTCGGTCGCCTTTTTGCCCGGTTCGAGCGCGGCGTAGTCGAGCACCGGCCGGATTTCAATGAAGCGGCGCAGGTCACTCGGCTCGGTCGGCTTGCGACTCAGCAGTTCGCGCCAGGAGAAAGCGGCCGGCTTTCCCGCCATCGTGTTTTCTATCGGCGTTGCAATCAGAGCGAGCGGTCGCTCGAGGTCATCGACCTTGTAGGCGCCGCGTTGCAGCCCCACCAAGGCCAATGACAGCCCCTGGGACAGTCCGCGCAGGCTCTGGTCCGTGGCCAGGATTTGAATGAGCGGCTGCAGCTCCATCAATTGCTTGGTTGTCGCCACCACCTCTTCAGTCGGTGAGAACAACAGCGCGTTGCGGGCAAAGAAGGGGCCTCCGGCAGGGTCGCGCACTGATTTGAACAGGTCGGTCTGGCCGGAGATCTTTTGGACCAGGGCCGCGGCGGCCTGACCGGCGAGTTCCGAGGTGGGGGCGTCGACGACCGCAAGGATCGTTTCGCTCCGCTGCGGGAACGCTTGTAAGAATACAAGCTCTCGTTGTCGCCAGGACAGTTCCGGCGAGATTAGCTTGTTGATATCGGTGTTGAGGGCGAAGTTCCGAGCTGAATAGACGCCGGAAACGATGGTAATGAGCGCCGCAAGGGCAATAACGACCCACGGATATGCGGTACAAATATTAACAACCTGGGCAATCTTGGCCTTTAGCATGTCTTGGTTTTCCGCCCTTTGCGTGGTGTCTGCCCCTATGGGGCCATTGAACTGGTTGAACCATCCGGCTATTCAGTGCGTTAACAGCGAACGTTGCGGCCCTTAGGGCATGCGCTGGGTATCTGAGTGATGCAACCGGCATTCTCGGCGATCCGGCGCAGGGCCACGACCGACGCAGCATCCGCTTCATGCATCCTCAAAGCGAAAAAGTTGTTGCGATCATGACCATATCCAATCCGATCAAAACGATAGCCACCCCGTTGCTCGATACCATCAACAGTCCCGCCGACCTCCGCCGCCTCAATGAAAGCGACCTGAAACAATTGGCCGATGAACTGCGCGCCGAAACCATCGGCGCCGTTGCGGTCACCGGCGGCCATCTGGGGGCCGGGCTCGGCGTCATCGAGCTCACCGTCGCGCTGCATTATCTGTTCGACACCCCGCGCGACCGGCTGATCTGGGATGTCGGGCATCAGGCCTACCCGCACAAGATCCTGACCGAGCGCCGCGAGCGGATCCGCACGCTGCGCCAAGCCGGCGGCCTGTCCGGATTCACCAAGCGCGCGGAAAGCGAATACGACTGTTTCGGCGCCGCTCATTCGTCCACCTCCATTTCCGCCGGTCTCGGCATGGCCGTGGCCCGCGATCTCAGCGGACAAAACAACAATGTCGTGTGTGTGATCGGCGACGGCGCCATGTCCGCGGGCATGGCCTATGAGGCGATGAACAATGCCGGCTCGATGAACTCGCGGCTGATCGTCATTCTCAACGACAACAACATGTCGATCGCGCCGCCGGTCGGCGCCTTGTCGGCCTATCTGGCGCGTCTGGTTTCCGGCCGTACTTACCGGTCGTTGCGCCAGATGATCCGCCGGCTTGCCAAGCGGCTGCCGCCGTTCCTGGAACAGCGCGCGCGCGCGATGGAAGAATATGCGCGCGGCCTGGTCACCGGCGGCACCTTGTTCGACGAGCTCGGCTTCTTCTATGTGGGACCGATCGACGGTCATAATCTCGATCATCTCCTGCCGGTGCTGAAAAACGTTCGGGATGCGAAAGAAGGTCCCATTCTGGTCCACGTCGTCACCCAGAAGGGCAAGGGTTACGCTCCGGCGGAAGCCTCAGACGACAAGTATCATGGCGTCGTCAAGTTCGATGTGGCGACCGGCAAGCAGGTCAAAGCAAAGACCAATGCGCCGTCCTACACCAAGGTGTTCGGCGAAAGCCTCGTCAAAGAGGCCAAGAAGGACGACCGCATCGTAGCGATCACTGCTGCGATGCCGTCGGGCACCGGAATTGATATTTTCGGCCAGGCCTTTCCCGAACGCACCTTCGATGTGGGAATTGCCGAGCAGCACGGCGTCACCTTTTGCGCCGGACTGGCGACTGAAGGCTACAAGCCGTTCGCCGCGATCTACTCTACCTTCCTGCAACGCGGCTATGACCAGGTCGTTCACGATGTCGCGATCCAGCGCTTGCCGGTGCGATTCGCCATCGACCGCGCGGGACTGGTGGGAGCGGACGGGCCGACTCACGCGGGTGCCTTCGATCTGGCTTATCTCGGCTGCCTGCCGGGCTTCGTGATCATGGCGGCCGCCGACGAGGCGGAACTTGTCCACATGGTTGCGACAGCGGCTGCGATCGACGACCGGCCGTCGGCCTTGCGCTATCCGCGCGGTGACGGCGTCGGCGTCGAGATGCCTGAATTCGGCGTGCCGCTCGAGATCGGGCGCGGCCGGATCCTGCGCGAAGGCAGCTCGGTTGCGCTGTTGTCGCTGGGCACCCGTCTGGCGGATTGCCTGCAGGCAGCGGAGGCGCTGATGGCCCACGGATTGACCACAACGGTCGCCGATGCGCGCTTTGCCAAGCCGCTCGACGTCGACATGGTCCTGCGGCTGGCCAAGGAGCACGAGGTCCTGATCACGGTCGAAGAAGGCGCGGTCGGCGGCTTCGCCGCTCATGTGATGCAGACCCTCTCCGAGCACGGAGCTTTGGACAACGGGCTGAAAGTCCGTTGCATGCTGCTGCCGGATGTGTTCATCGATCAAGACAGCCCGGCGGCGATGTACGCAAAGGCCGGTTTGGACGCCAAAGGCATTGTCGCAAAAGTATTCGAAGCGCTTGGAAAGGATCTGCGGCAGGACAGCGTTCAACTTGCCTAGAGCAGGGGTTGTCGGTAAGCCGCACTGACCTATCTGTGCCTACAACAAGGAGCGGGTACCCGTTGGACCCGCGACCGTCGGAAACCACGCTGATGAAAGTGATACTCGCTCAACCTCGGGGCTTCTGCGCTGGCGTCGTGCGCGCCATCGAGATTGTCGAGCGCGCGCTGCAGAAATACGGCCCGCCGGTCTACGTGCGTCATGAGATCGTGCATAACAAGCACGTTGTCGAGAGCCTGAAGGCCAAGGGCGCCGTGTTCGTGGAGGAATTGTCGGAAGTCCCGCCCGACGCGGTCACCATCTTCAGCGCCCATGGCGTTGCCAAGAGCATCGAAGACGAGGCGGCGGCCCGGCAGCTTCCGGTCCTGAACGCGACCTGTCCGCTGGTGACCAAGGTGCACAATCAAGGCAAGCGCTATGTCGGCCAGGGCCGCACGCTGATCCTGATCGGCCATGCCGGACATCCGGAGGTCGAGGGCACCATGGGCCAGATCGCGGCCCCGGTGATCCTCGTGCAGAACGAGGCCGATGTGGAGGCGCTCGATCTGCCGCCGGACACGCCGGCGGCCTATGTCACCCAGACCACGCTCAGCGTGGACGACACCCAGGCGATCATTGCGGCGCTGCAGCGCCGGTTCAACAACATCGTCGGTCCCGAGACGCGCGACATCTGTTACGCGACGCAAAATCGGCAGTCGGCGGTGCGCGATCTCAGCCGGCTGGTGGACCTCATCCTGGTGGTCGGAGCGACCAACAGTTCCAACTCCAACCGTCTGCGTGAAATCGGCAGCGAGGCCGGCGTGCCGAGCTATCTGATCGCCGACGGTAGCGAGCTCGATCCGGCGTGGCTCCAGGGCGTCAACACCGTCGGCATCACCGCGGGTGCATCCGCACCGGAGGTGCTGGTGGATGACGTGATCGACCGGCTGCGAAGTCTCGGCCCGGTGGACGTCACCGTGCTTCCAGGCCGTGAAGAGAAAATCGAATTCCGTCTGCCCGGAGAATTGGCGTCAGTCGCGTGAGGGCATTGGCTCTTCGCGCGCCGGCTTCTTTTGTTAGAAAGTGTATCGCATGGCAATTCCGTTTCACAAAGAAATCCGCATCGGCGCCTACCTGCTGAAGCAGAAGCTCAAGGGCCGCAAGCGCTACCCGCTTGTGTTGATGCTGGAGCCGTTGTTCCGCTGCAACCTCGCATGTTTCGGCTGCGGCAAGATCGACTATCCCGATGCGATCCTGAACCGCCGGTTGTCGGTCAAGGAATGTCTCGACGCGGTCGACGAATGCGGCGCGCCCATGGTGGCGATCCCCGGCGGCGAGCCGCTCATCCACAAAGAGATCGGCGAGATCGTCAAGGGCATCGTCGCGCGCAAGAAGTTCGTCTCGCTGTGCACAAATGCTCTGCTGCTCGAAAAGAAACTGCATCTGTTCGAGCCTTCGCCTTATCTGTTCTTCTCGGTGCATCTCGACGGCATCAAGGAGCACCACGACAAGTCGGTCTGTCAGCCGGGCGTGTTCGAAAAGGCGGTCTCGGCGATCAAGGCCGCCAAGGCCAAGGGTTTCACCGTCAACGTCAACTGCACGGTTTTCGACGGCCATCCGGCCGACGACATCGCCAAGTTCATGGACCTCACCGAGGAGCTCGGCGTCGGCGTCTCGATCTCGCCCGGTTTCTCCTATGAGCGCGCGCCCGATCAGGACCACTTCCTGAACCGCCGCAAGACCAAAGAGCTGTTCCGCGACGTGTTCGCGCGCGGCAAGGGCAAGAAGTGGAATTTCATCCACTCCACGCTGTTCCTCGATTTTCTGGCGGGCAACCAGACCTATCACTGCACGCCGTGGGGCATGCCCACGCGCAACATTTTCGGCTGGCAGAAGCCCTGCTATCTGCTCGGCGAGGGTTATACCAAGTCGTTCCACGAGCTGATGGAAACCACCGACTGGGATACCTACGGCACCGGCAGGTACGAGAAGTGCGCCAACTGCATGGCGCATTGCGGCTACGAGGCGACTGCGGCGGAAGCGACGCTCAAGAATCCGTGGCAGGCGCTCAAGGTCGCGATCGCCGGCGTGCGCACCAACGGCGCGATGGCGCCGGAGGTCGCGCTCGAAAACCAGCGCCCGGCGCAGTACGTGTTCTCCAGCCACGTGCAGAGCAAGCTGTCGGAAATCCGCGCGGACGAGGCGGCCGAGAAGGCGCAACGCCAGAGCGCGGCGTAACCCTACATCCCGTAAGCCACCGCGTGGCTGTTGGCGTTCTTGAGATTGCGGTAGCGCGCCATCGCCCAGAGCGGGAAGAATTTCGGATAGCCGTGGTAACGCAGATAGAACACGCGCGGGAATCCCGTCGAAGTGAAGCGCTCTTCCGCCCACAATCCGTCCGGCCCTTGCGTGCGTGACAGGTAGTCGATGCCGCGGGCGACCGCCGGATGATCGGCTTCGCCTGCCGCCATCAGCCCGAGCAGCGCCCAGGCGGTCTGCGAGGCGGTGCTCGGCGCCGGCTCGTAGCCGCGGTAGTCGATCTTGTAGCTCGTGCCATCTTCGCCCCAGCCGCCGTCCGCATTCTGGATCGCGAGCAGCCAGGCCACTGCCTTGCGGATTTGCGGCGATTGCTGATCGATGCCGGCGGCATTGAGCGCGCACAATACCGACCAGGTGCCGTAGATGTAATTCATACCCCAGCGGCCGTACCAGCTGCCGTCGGGAAGCTGCGTGCGGCGCAAATAGTCGATCGCCCGCGCCACCGCCGGGTTGTTGTCGGCGGTGTCGCCGAGCTGCGCCAGCATCGACAGGCAGCGGGCAGTGACATCCTCGGTCGGCGGATCGAGCAGTGCGCCGTGATCGGCGAACGGGATGTTGTTGAGATAGTCATAATTGTTGTCGGCATCGAACGCGCCCCAGGCGCCGTTGCCGCTCTGCAGGCCGAGGATCCATTCGCGCGCGCGCGCAATGGCCGGGCCAAAGTCCGTGGATGCAGCGGGCTGGGCGCGGTCCATGGCCATCGCCACCACCGCCGTGTCATCGACGTCGGGGTAGTGCGGATTGGCATATTGAAAGGCCCAGCCGCCCGGCCGCACATCGGGCCGGCGCGCCACCCAATCGCCTTTCACGTCGAGGATCTGCTTCGGCGTGAGCCAATCGAGCCCCTTGCGCGCCTGCGCGGAGGCGCGCTCGCCGCCGGCTTCCAGCAACGCGTGGCAGGTGAGCGCCGTGTCCCAGACCGGTGAGACGCAGGGCTGGCAATAGGCTTCGTCGTCTTTGACGATCAGCAGCTTTTCGACCGAGCGGCGCGCGATGGCGCGCTGTGGATGCTGTTCCGGATAGCCCAGCACGTCGAACATCATCACGCTGTTGGCCATGGCGGGAAAAATCGCACCCAGGCCGTCTTCGCCGTTGAGCCGCTCGGTGGTGAAGGCGACGGCGCGATCGATGGCGCGCCGGCGCAGCCGCTTGGGAAACAGCGGCTCGACGGTGCGCAACAGCGCATCGACCCCACGGAAGAACCAAAACCAGAAGGACTTCTGATGCGGCGCCTTGGGGGCGAGACGGATGCTGGCGAGCGGCTCCAGAAACAGTTCGTCGATGGTGACGCGTTTTCGATTGCGTGCCCGCGGCTTGAGCGCCTGCAACACCAGGAGCGGGACGATGACGGTGCGCCCCCAATAGGAAATCTTCGACAGGTGGAACGGAAACCAGCGCGGCAGCAGCATGATCTCCACCGGCATCACCGGCACGCTGCGCCACGACAGCACGCCATAGAGCGCGAGCAACACGCGGGTGAAGACATTGGCGCGGGCCGCGCCGCCACGGGAGCGGATCGCCTCGCGCGCGCGCCGCATATGCGGGGCGTCGAGCGGCTCGCCGGTCATCTTGAGCGCAAAATATGCTTTCACGCTCGCGCTCATGTCGAAATCGCCGTCGTGGAACAGCGGCCATCCGCCATGCGTCCCCTGGATGCGGCGCAGATAAGCGGCGGTCTTGGCCTCGATCGCGGCGTCGACCGGCTCGCCGAGATAATGCCGCAGCAGCACATATTCGGCCGGGATGGTGGCGTCCGCCTCCAGCTCGAACACCCAATGGCCGTCGGTCTGCTGGCGCGCCAGCAACGCGTCGGCGGCGGCCTGAATACGCTGTTCGAGTGCGGGAGCGCGACTGTCGTTCATCAGGGATGATAATCGTGCGGGGTTAATGTTGGCCGGCCAGATCGGCGGCGCGGTTGCCCGATCGAATGGCACCTTCAATGGTCGCGGGCAAGCCGGTATTGGTCCAATCGCCGGCGAGGAAAAGATTGTTCCATCCGGTTTGCGCGTTCGGGCGGCGTGCGTCCTGCTCAGGCGTGGCGGCAAAGGTGGCGCGGCGTTCGCGCACGATCTGCCAGGGCGGCAGCGCCGCCGGCAGCCCGGTCAGTGCCGAGACCTCGGCCCAGATGGTCTGCGCCAGCGTTTCACGGGGAATACCGAGCAGCCGGTCGCCGGCGCTGGTGGTGGTGGAAATGCGCTCGGGGAAGGCGAAAA
>JBKKAF010000043.1:0-25151 GCA_046714775.1 Xanthobacteraceae bacterium
CATCGGACACCGCACGATGTGCTTGAACGCCCGCCAGGTGTTTTACGAGGGAGGCGCTCACACGACCATTCTGCTTGGCATTGAGGACATCACCGAACGGCTCATCCTGGAGCGCGAAAAGGACGAACTGCTGCGGCAGAAGAGCGTACTGCTCGATGAATTACAGCACCGTGTCGCCAATAGCCTCCAAATTATTGCAAGCATCATAATGATGAAAGCCAAGACGGTGGATTCGGAAGACACGCGCCGTCATCTGCAAGACGCTCACACTCGAGTCATGTCGGTTGCGACCGTACAGCAACAGCTCCATGCCTCCGGGGCCGCTGGGCCTATCGAAATGGGGCCTTATCTTTCAAAGCTTTGCGAGGTCCTTTCAAGCTCGATGATTGGGGACGATCGGCCAATCTCGCTGAAAGTATCGGGCGAAGGAGGAAGTGCTACTTGCCGTGAGGCCGAGAGCCTCGGATTGATCGTCACAGAACTCGTCATAAATTCTCTGAAGCATGCATTCAATGAACATACAAAAGATGGGCAAATCACCGTCGCGTATGATGTTTCCGGAACAGATTGGAAGCTTTCGGTCGTGGACAACGGAATTGGAAAACCGGACGGCGTCTTTGCTCAACCAAAAACTGGGCTTGGCACTGGAATCGTCAAGGCGCTCGCGCAACAGCTTGGCGCCAAGGTTGAGACTTTGGCCGAGCCTTCGGGCACGACCGTGTCGATTACACACGCCACTTTCGGGACTAAGGCAAACCGAGCCGCGTAAAATGTAAGACGCTTGTCTGCTTCGGACCCACAGCGCAAATCCCCACAGCGAGCATATCTTTTCCGCGGCGCCTCCTATAGCCAACATTCCTCGGCGGTTCTGCATCCACAGGACGTTTACCTGAAGACCGAACACGGCGCTCGGCGCGGTATACTGGCTGGTGCGCGATCAGGACCGCAAATCGCGCCGCTCACCGGTCGCGGCTTAAACGCTGTTCACAACTCATCCTAAAGTTCCATCGGCTGCCTTCACGAAAACGTAATCTCTTCACAAAACAGCCGGGTTGAGCCGTCACTCAGCGCCCCAGCACGGAAGGGGAAACCGTCTTCTTTCGACAACAACATGCGGGCCGCCGGCCATCGCCGGCGCTTGCCGAAGCGTGGAACTTTTGACGGGATGCGAGCAATCATCGGCTTTGCTGTCTTAACCGTCGGCCTGACGGGAACTTTGTCGGGCCCGGCGCCCTCCTCGACCCTCGGCGCGGTCGGAACCTTCGCGGCCGCTCCAGA
The DNA here is from genome assembly GCA_046714775.1 of Xanthobacteraceae bacterium. Taxonomy (GTDB): domain Bacteria; phylum Pseudomonadota; class Alphaproteobacteria; order Rhizobiales; family Xanthobacteraceae; genus VAZQ01. Next base: position 1,279 of record JBKKAF010000043.1, read on the forward strand.
GCGGCCGACTCAAATCGGAACCTTCGCAGCCGCTCCGGAGCGGCCGGTTCGAAAGAGCGATCACATTCAGCTGGCTTCGGTCGACGTTGCTTCGGTTGATTTGGCCGGGTTCGACCTCGGTCTGCGCCGCGGCGCGCTGGCGGTGCGCGAAACCCCGACACAGGCTCCCGGGCAGGCCCCGGCGCAAGAACCGCTCCCCGAACCCGCCGCCGGGCAGGACGAATCGGTCAAGGCTTTGAAGGCCGCTTCGACGATAGCGCCCGACGTGTCGCATGAGGAACTTTGCGAGACCATCATGTCTTCCGCGCAGGCGAGCGACCTGCCGATCGCGTTCTTTTCCAATCTGATCTGGCAGGAGAGCCGCTTCCGCACTGCCGCGGTGAGCCCGGTCGGCGCCCAGGGCGTTGCCCAGTTCATGCCGGCCACCGCCGCCGCTTTCGGCCTCGACAACCCGTTCGATCCGGCCGCCGCCCTGCCCGCCTCCGCGCGCTTTCTGCGCGAGCTGCGCCAGCAATTCGGCAATCTCGGCCTCGCCGCCGCCGCCTATAATGCCGGCCCCAAGCGGGTGCTGGATTGGCTGGCGAAAAAGCGCAAGCTGCCGCAAGAGACCCAGCACTACGTGCTCACCATCACCGGCCGGCCGGCCGAGCATTGGCGCGGCCAGGAACTGCGGATGGCGACGTTCAAGCTGTCGTCGCGGCTGCCCTGCCGCCGCATGCCGGTGTTCGCCGACCTGGACAGCGCCGCCACCGCCATCCAGACCGCGACGCCGGACCAGGCGCCGCAGGTCAAGGTCGTGAAATCCGCCCGCGCGGAAATCCGCAAGCAGGCGCGCCGCACCCGGCTCGCCAACACCCGCAAGCTGCCGCAGCTCGTCAAGGTGGCGTCGCTCGTGGCCGAGACGACCAAGGGTAAGGGCGGCAAAGTATCGAAGAGCTTCAAGATCACGGTGGTGGCGCGCGAGACCGCCCGCGCCGCCAAGGGCTCGCAGAAGGTTCAGACGCCGTCGTCACGCAAGACTCAAAAGACCGCCAAGGTCCGGGTGGCTTCGGGTAGCAAGTAATACAAATTTCGATGAGTCATTCCGGGGCGCGGGCATTTCCCCGCGAACCCGGAATCCATAACGACCGGCGCAGCGAGAGTCGCACGGATTCGGACTATGGATTCCGGCTCTCGCTCACTTCATTCGCTCGGCCGGAATGACAGATTGGCATTAGCCGTCCTTGGCGCAGCGGAATCCGATATTATGATGCCCGGCACGCGCACCACGCGACACCGTGGCGCCCCGCCAGGTGGCGCGTAACGTGTCCACTCCGGTATCGGCCGCGCCGCCGCGGGTGGCCCGGTCGGCAAAACGGTCTGCATCCTCCCGTCCGTCATCTGTCCGGTAGGGATAGGGCCGGGCCATGCTCGACGTCCATTGGTGGACGTTGCCGACGAGGTCCAGGATTCCTTCGGGCGTCGCGCCCCGGCTGAGCGAGCCGGCCGCAACCGTGCTGCCATAGCCCGCGCCATAGCGCGCCCGCGTCGCATCCGGAGCCGCCTCGCCCCAGGGATATGTGCGCCCCTGCGCGCCGCGCGCGGCAAATTCCCACTCCGCCTCCGTCGGCAGCCGCTTGCCCAGCGCCAGGCAATAGTCGCGCGCGCCGTACCAGCTCATCTCGATCGCCGGATGCTGTTCGAAACCCTTGTCGGCCTGCCAGCGGCCGTCGCGCTTGCGCAGCCGCGCGTCGGTGTCGTCCCAGTCGAACAGATGTTGTCCGCGGCTGTTGGTGGTGCCGCCGATCTTTTCGAGGAAAGCGGCGAATTCCGAATTGGTCACGGTCCGCCGGTCGATCGAGAACGGTCTCACGGTCACCTTGTGCGCCGGCCGCTCGTCCGGAGGGCCGCGATCGCTGCCCATGGTGAAAATGCCGCCCGGCAGCCGCACCAAGTCGGCGTCAGCGGCGACGGCCGTTGCTGCCGTGCCGATCGTGGCGAGGACCGCCAGACCGCACAGGAACGTGCGCCCCGGGGATGTCCGGCGGCAACATTTGGTCTTTTGGGATGGGCGCATGAGCTGTCAGCAGCACCCGCCGCCGTCGTAGAACCAGGTCGAGGGCGAAATGAACAGATCGTCGCGGCCCAGCGCTTGCAGCGCCGCCGCGGTCTTGTCGCAAATCGAAAGCGGCACGTTCGGCACCATCACATGGCCTCTGCCGTCATCGAAACGGTCCGCGCCGAAATAGATCGCGGTCTTACCGGTGAAGATGCACGCCCCGTCGGCGGGCACCGGGTCCTTGATGGCGCAGACTTCGACGCTTTCGATATAGATCAGTTCCTTCGTCGCATAGCGGCCGGGGGCCAGGACACGGTAGGGCCGCCGCGCGCGCACTTCCACGGTGCCGAACCCGATACCGGTGAGGATGGCGAGATAGTCCTGCAACGGAATGGCACCCGACAGGCACATGGCGCGCAGGCTGTCGTCGTCGCGCAAAGCGGCCGGCATGGTCTGCTGGCAAACCGGATCGGACAGCAGTAGGCGGCCGCGCGGCTTCAGCACCCGATAGGTTTCCTGCAGCGCACGCGCGAGATCGTTCTCGCGGAAGATATTGAACAGGCAATTCTGCGCGGCGACGTCGACCGACCTGTCGGCCACCGGCAGCGCCAGAGCATCGCCGCGGCGCAAATCTACAAAATCGGATTTGAACCAGGCATTGCCCTGCTCCGCCTTCCGCAGATTGGCGCGGCAGGCGTCGAGCATTTCGTCGATCAGATCGACGCCGATCACTGCCGCCGGGCGACGGCTGAAATAGGAAAATTGCAGCAGTTCCATTCCACCGCCGACGCCGACGTAAAGCACGGTCGGGCTGTTGACCAGATCGCGCGGATGCACCGTCGATCCGCAGCCGTAGTTCATCGACAGCATACGCTGCGGAATGCAAAGCTCGGGCAATTGCCAAACCGGCGTAGTGGTGCAGCACAGGCCGGTGTCCGGCTCGAGCGCGGCCTGCCGGTAGAGATCGTGGGTCGCGCCGAGATAACTGTGGTCGCCGCCGGATGTCGAAGCCGGTGGGTCGCGTTGCAACGGTGTTTTCAGGCCTGAGTCCATGAGCTATCCTTCCGGTCGACCGGAAACGGCGCCGGTCCGCGGATGCTACGGATTTCGCAGCCCGGGTCGAATGATCTTTGTGTGAACACGAAGCGTCCGGGCGGCAACACGGCGGTTGGCCGCCTACCCGACATTGGCTACAATCTCGGGAGCGCGTGGCGTCGACCGAGGGTGGGTGCCGATGGGCAAGACCGACCGGGTAGGACCTTTTGCCGTGCTCACCCTGACCCTCGCTGCCGCAACCGCGGCATTCGCGGAGGACGACTTTCCCATTGTCGGCACCTATCTGCAGAACGAACGCTGCACGGGCGACGGCACCGACCCGGCAGAACTGCGCGTCATCATCACCCGGCGCGACATCAATTCCAACATGGGGCTGTGCGAGATTCTCGACAAGAAACGCGACGGCAACACCATCGCCGTGCATCTCGGGTGCAACAGCGGCGGACCCAACCTCATCCTCGGTGACGTGACGTTCAAGATGCGGCCGGATCAGACCCTTGAATTCACAGACCAGGACAACGTCTACAATGCCATCCTTCACAAATGCCCCTAGAGATAAAGTGTGGTTCGCTTCCCGATCCCAACCCAGCACGCAAGGACAGAGAGTTGAAATGACGTATGAAGCTCTTCAGGCAGAGACCGTCTCTTTTCGCGGCCACAACGGCGACCAGGGCGAGGCCTATTACGCGCGCCCGCTGCGTGCCGGGAAATTCCCCGGCATGGTCGTGATCCATCACATGCCCGGCTGGGACGAATGGATCACCGAAGTGGTGCGCAAGTTCGCCCATCACGGCTATGCGGCGATTGCACCGCATCTGTATTTCCGCTTCGGCCCGGGCAGCCCCGACGATCTCGCCGCGCGCGCGCGGCCGGCCGGCGGCGCCTCCGACGACGAAGTGGTGGGCGACGTGGCGGGCGCCATGGCATTCCTGCGCGCGCAGCCCAATTCGAACGGCAAGGTCGGCGTGATCGGCTTCTGCTCCGGCGGCCGGCACGCCTATCTTGCGGGATGCCGCATTTCCGAACTCGATGCGGTGGTCGATTGCTGGGGCGGGCGGGTGATCGCGGACAATCCGGAAGATATCAATGAGAAACGTCCGGTAGCGCCGATCGACCTCACCGACAAGCTGAAGGCGCCGCTGCTCGGACTGTTCGGCAACGACGACAAAAGTCCCTCACCCGATCAGGTCGACCGGCACGAAGCGCTGCTCAAGAAGCTCGGTAAGAACTACGAATTCCACCGCTATGACGGCGCCGGCCACGCCTTCTTCAACAACACCAATCCCAACTACCGCCCGCAGCAGGCGATGGATGGCTGGAAAAAAGTGTTCGCGTTTCTCGAGCAACATCTCGGCGCCGCTAAAGCATAATCGCTAGGAGGCAAACATGTGTTCCTACATCGTCAAGAAAGCTTCCCTTGTCGGCAGCGCCAAGGGGCCGAACGGCTGGATGCGGGTCGACACCGCCAACGTCTATTACGATCATCCCTTCCACGCCCCGCTCGACCATGCGCTCGCCATCGATTTCGTCAGTGAGGCCGACGGCGCGCGCGAGCGTGTGGCGGTGGAACTGAGCGCTGCGTCTGCACGCGACCTGGTGGCACAGATTCTGGCGGCGCTGGAACACGGCGAAGCCGAGCATGCGGGGACGCTGATCGCCGCGGAGTGACTACGCGACGGTCTACGCGGCCGTGGCGATCCGCTCGAAGGCGAGCGTCACCGGTTGCGGCAGCTCGTCGCCTTCCGTTTTCTCATATCCCGTGACGCGCAGCGTTCCGCTCGCCGGGGACATTTCCACGGCAATGCGGGTGAATGGATTGAGCACCGGCGGCGTCACCCAATCGAAGCCGCCGCGTGCGAACGAGCCCGGCCAGTCGGCCAGCGCCTCGCGCCGGGTACGGCTGTTCTCCGCGGCCTCGTCGTAGCTGCGGATCAATAGAAACTCACTGCAGACGCGCGCTTCCCAGCGCGCTTTGGGGTGCAGCCAATCGTTCGCCGCGTGAGTGTTCCGGTCGTGGGTGACGAAGCTTTGCTCGGTCCGTTCGATCACGCAACGCTGTCCGGCCTGGCAGCCGACCAAGGCATAGATCACCGGCCGCGCGATCGGCGTGGTCTCCAGGCGGCTTTTGGCTTCGGCGTAGCTGCCGCAGGTTTCGAACACCTCGCGCAACAGATGATCCGGCGGGATGAAGCGCAGCTGCCAGGTGCGCACGGCATTGAGCGTCAGATCGAACGGCCGCAGCCAGGGATGCCGCGTACGCCGCCACAGCGGCGCCTGATTGATGGCGGCGGCGAAGCGTCCCGGCGCCGACGCCGTGAGCACGCCGACATATCCCGGCCATGTCACATTATCGAAGGTGCCGGCGCGGCCGCGCATGCGCGCCACCTCGACATGGCGGCCAAGGCCGGGAAACGGCCAGTCGAGGGTGCGGGCCAGCCATGGAATACCCTGCTCGTCGCGCGCCAGCGCAGTGCAGGCCCATTGATAGGAGCCGTTGAGAAACCACACGCCCGAATAGCCCAAGGCGCTGGCGATGGCGGCGACCTCCGAGATATATGGGGAGCGTGAACGCATCAGCCAGCGCCGCGTCGCGCCGTCGATCACCGGCAGCACCAGGCGCGCCGCGCCCGGCAGCCAGCGCAGGCAATCGTCGCGCAACGCCCGCGCCCGCTCGCTGGCGTCGATCGCGTAACCGACCACCCCGCGAGCGGAAATGTCACTGACCGGAATGATGGCGAGATTGCTGTTGGGGTGTTGCATCCAAACCGATAGTGGCAGCGGGCGGTCGGCTGTCAACCTGGAGGCATTGTGCCGCATGGGAGGGCTGTCGAGACGGCTGTTGCGCCCGCGCGGCCGGCTGCCTAGAATCGCGGAAAAGCGGAGACTCCTGGGAGAAATCGTGATGGACGCCCTGACCAAAACCCGCCTCGAGGTCGTGCCTTTGACCAAGCATATCGGCGCCGAGATCCGTGGCATCGATCTGCGCCAGAAACCCGACGACGCCACCGTGCGCGCGATCTACCAGGCTTGGCTCGACCATCTGGTCATCGTGTTTCCCGGGCAGAACCTGGAACAGGAAGATCTGATCCGCGTCACCGGCTATTTCGGCGAGATCGGCGATCTGCACCGGCCGGCGAAATATCAACCTGCGGGTTTCTCGAAAATGCTGCCGGGCATCATGCTGATCTCCAATATCCGCGAGAACGGCGAGCCGATCGGCGCCCTGCCCGACGGCGAGATGATGTTCCACCACGACATGATTCACTCCGAAGTCCCGAGCAAGGCGACGCTGCTCTATTCGGTAGAAATTCCCTCGAAGGGCGGCAACACCTTGTTCGCCAGCGGCTATGCCGCCTACGAGACGCTTGACCCGGCCGTGCGCGGCAAGCTCGAAGGTCGCAAGGCGTTGCACCATTACAATTACGGCTCGACCCAGAAAGGCGACGACCGCGGCACCGAGGCGTTCAGCGAATGCGTGCATCCGGTTTTCCGCACCCACGACGATACCGGCAGGAAGGCGGTTTATGTGAACCGGCTGATGACCGTGAAAGTCGTCGACATGCCGCAGGAGGAAAGCAAAGCCTTGCTGCACGCGGTCTACGACCACGCCGAGAAGCGCGAATTCATCTATGAGCACGAATGGCGGCTGGGCGACCTGCTGCTCTGGGACAACCGCTGTTCCTCGCACGCGCGCACGGATTTCCCCTCGACCCAGCGCCGGTTGATGCTGCGCACCACCGTCAAAGGCACCGCGCGGCCGCAGTGACGGCACGCCATTCTTCGTTTCGAAAGAATTAGCGTCGGCGCGTCGTGCGGCGGCGCGACGGCGCCTTGCCGCCGCCTGCAAGATCACCCTGGCGCGCGCTGGCCTTGAGCGCGGCTTTCAGGTCGGTCGGCCGCCCGTGCTTTTTCAGCAGATCGCGGATGGCCTCGTCCGCCAGTTCTTGAACGCTCTTCATCGAATCCCGCGACAGCAGGTCGAGCGCCTGCCAGGTCTCGGTATCGAATGCGATGAGCTTGCGCCGGACCTCGGATGCTTTCGGCATGGCAGGCATAGGCTCCTCAGGTTGCAAGAGAAACGGCCGGATCGGCGCGATGGTTCATTGCCGCGGGAGACTTTCTGCCGCGACGGCGAGGAACAGGCGCCGCGTCGCGCCGTTTAATCCTGGAATCCTTAGATCCAGGAGCCAGTCATGAAACTTTCCGGCAAGACCATAGCAATCCTATCCACCCACGGTTTCGAGCAATCGGAGCTGGAAGTCCCGCGCGACAAGCTCAAAGCCGCCGGGGCCACCGTCCACGTCGTGTCGCCCGAGAAGGGTGAGATCAGGGGCTGGGACAAAAAGGACTGGGGACGGCCGGTGAAGGTCGACCGCATCCTGGGTGACGTGTCGGTCGATGACTATGACGCCATCGTGCTGCCGGGCGGGCAGATCAATCCGGACCTGTTGCGCGTCAACGACAAGGCGCTGGAATTCATTCGCGCCTTCTTCGACCAGAAGAAAGTGGTGGCCGCGATCTGCCACGCACCCTGGCTGCTGGTTGAGGCCGGCATCATCAAGGGCCGCAAGGCAACGTCGTACCATTCGATCAAGACCGACGTCATCAATGCCGGCGCCAAGTGGGAGGATTCCCAGGTGGTCACCGACCAGGGCATCATCACCTCGCGCAATCCGGGCGACCTCGATGCCTTCTCCGCCAAGATCATCGAGGAGGTGGCGGAGGGCCGTCACACCGCGCGCAGCGCAGCGTAAGCACGGCTGGCTTCCGGGCCGGCCGTGAGCCCCGCCGATTAAAGGTTTCTCAAGCGTGGCCACATAGTTTGGGCCGTCGGAGCAAGCATTCCGGCGGCCCCAGCTTTGAAGAATTGCGCCTGATGACAGTGTCCGGGCTATCGCAGCGCGCTCCCGGTTTGCCGGCGGATCCCCTCGCGGTCCGCCCGGTCGAATTTATCTGTTTCGGCTTGGGGGTCGCCTATCTGGTTTTTCTCGCGGCGGCATTCGCCAATGGACTGTGGTTCATCGATACGAGCGGCTACAGCATCCAGAACGACTTCGTGAATGTATGGGCCGCGGGCCGGTTGGCGCTCGAAGGTCATCCTGCAGGCATCTATGACTGGGACGTCCACAAGGACGCGCAAGTCGCTGCCGTCGGACACCCGTTCGATCTGTATTATGGCTGGCATTATCCGCCGCCGTTCCTGTTCGTGGCCGCGCTGCTTGCACTGATTCCCTATACCGTCGCCTTCCTGACTTGGATGGCGCTGACGCTGCCGGCCTATGCCGCAGTGGTGCGGCACATCGTGGGGCACCGCACCGGCGTTTTGCTGGCGGTGGCGTTTCCAGCCACCTTGTGGAACCTGTCGGTCGGACAGAATGGATTTTTGACCGCGGCGCTGCTTGGTGGCGCGCTCGGATTCATGCAGCGGCGGCCGGTGCTGGCCGGCGTTTTCCTGGGCCTGCTGACCTACAAGCCGCAATTCGGCATCCTGTTTCCGCTGGTGCTGGCCGCCAGCGGGCGCTGGCGGATGTTCTGGACCGCGGCGGCGGTGGGAAGCGCACTGGCCGTGGCCTCGTGGCTGGCCTTCGGGACCGCGACCTGGCGCGCATTTTTCGAGTCCATTCCGCTGACGGCGCTGGTCGTGTTCAGCGACGGCCAGGCGGGTTTGTGGAAATTGCAAAGCGTGTTCGGAATAGTGCGGGCGCTCGGCGGCAGCGAAGCCCTCGCCTATGGCCTGCACGGCGCGCTGATCGCCGCCATTGCGGTCGGGCTTTGTATGCTCTGGCGCAGCCAAGTCCGTTTCGAGATCAAGGCCGCCGCCCTGGCCACCGCAACGCTGCTGGTCACGCCCTACCTTTATATCTACGACCTGGTGGTCCTGGCGGTGCCGATGGCTTTCCTGATCCGGCTTGGTCTCGCCGAAGGTTTCCGTCCCTATGAAACCGGCGGGCTGGCAGCGGCGGCATTGTTATTGCTGGCCTATCCGATCGTCCCGGCGCCGACCGGCCTGGTTGCGACGCTTATCATCGCGGTCTTGATCGTCCGGCGCATGGCGCCAAAGAAAAGGGCCCGCAAGGCCCAGGCTTAACAGCTCGGCTAGCCAAGGTTTTGCTTCCCGGCCGCCCATGCTAGGCGTGCGGCATGCCCGCGCCGGTTCTCCCCTTGCTCGAAATCGCGGCTCTGTTGCCCGCGCGCGGCACGCTGATCGGGCTTGATCTCGGCACCAAGACCATCGGCGTGGCGACCAGCGACCCGGACCGGCGATTGGCGACCGGCGTCGAAACCGTCCGCCGCACGCGATTTACCGAGGATGCGGCCCGGCTGTTGGCGCTCGCAAGCGAACGCAAGGCCGCCGGCTTCGTCCTCGGCCTGCCGATCAACATGGATGGCAGCGAAGGAGCGAGCGCACAATCGGCGCGCGCCTTCGCGCGCAATCTTGCGCGCATCACCGAACTTCCAATCGGGCTGTGGGACGAGCGGCTATCCACCGTCGCGGTCGAACGCGAGTTGATCGCCGCCGACGCCAGCCGCAAAAAACGCGCTGCTGTCATCGATCAGCATGCCGCCGCCTTCATCCTGCAGGGCGCGCTGGACCGGCTCACCCGCTTAAATCAAGACGAAAGACAATGAAGGCGGACGCGACGCGTCCGCCTTTATCTTTGAAATCGCACTTGCTGCTAAGTCAGCACGCGCCGTTATTGCGCAGCTGGAAGTCCGCGCAGCGATCCTCCCAACGGTAGGCCGGCGCGGGCGCCACATAGGTGGGTCCGGGCGCATAGGCATAGGCGTCAACGTCGGCATAGCCGTAGCTCGGCGCATAGGCGTAGCCCGGGCCGTAGCTATAGCCCGGCCCATAGGAATAGCTGGGCTCGTAATAGCCTGGTCCGTAGTAGCTGTTGGAGCTGGCAATGGCGGCGCCGGCAATGAACGCGCCGGCTGCCAAGCCGATGGCGGGGCCGGGACCTCGCCATGAGCGGCGCGATTGCGCATCGGACGGCGTGACGGCACTGAGCGCCAATGCCCCGGCAAAGCCGAGAACCAGCGCAGGTTTAATAAATCTGTTCATAGAGGGCTCCTGTTCCGCATCTTGTTGGTGACAATTATTGGATTGGCGTCTCGCCGCTACGCGCCGCGCAGCGGAATGCACACCACGTCAAGCGTTTGGCTATGACCAAGTTCCGCATTTGTCTTGGTGTAAGCCGATATCGGCGTCACAAAAATGTGCAGTGATCGCTTGCGGGAAGGCCGACGCAATCTCGCCTGGCGGTAGACACAATTTCGCTAGCCGGCTCGACCACGAGGGCGGCGACAGCCGCCCGCGTCATGGTGAGCGGACAGAGATGTCCGGTCTCGACCTGGGCCGCCATATAGAAGCGCGCGGCGCGGGCGACCTGCGCCGGCGCATCCGCAGGCTGCGCATCGTCGTGCCAGGTCGAGGCATGCAGGCCGGCGGCAACGCTCTCACCCATCAGGCGATGGTAGGCCGGATGGAATTCCACGACGTCCCGGCGGAATCCCTCGGCGCCAAAAATCTCCAGGCGCGGCGGATTTTCGTTGGCCTGGCGGCCGAGCTCGAACATCCCGGCGGCGCCCCAGCGCCGTCCGAAGGCGGAAAGCGCCTCAGCTTCGCCGGCGGCGCCGTTCGCCCGCACGGCATCTTGCAGCGGCCGGTCGCTGGCAAAAAGATCGACGTTTTCGTAGGGCGGCGTCTGGTTCTGGCTCTCGTCCTGGCTCTCCTGGGCGGCAGAGCGTCCCGGCGCGACCATGCTGATCTCCCTGCCCCATATTACCACGGCCGCGGCCGGCTCCGGCGATTGGCTAACCTTCCCGCCAGTCGCATGTGGACTGCTGGAGATGCGCCTTGCCCGCGCATGCCCGTGTGCCTATAGATGCCGCTTTAGTGGACATCGGCAGCAAATCTTCCCTCTTTCCCGCACGGCGGAACCTGTCGGCGGGCGCGGAATTTGCGCGTGGAGAGGGTGAATTCCAACCCCGGCTCAATATCCGCGTGGCCGACCATGGCGTCTAAAGCTCATCCAGCCACGCGGCACGTGATCTCGATCAACGATCTTTCCGACAAAGATATCGAGACGATCTTCGAGCTGGCGCAGTCCTATTTGAACGAGCTTCCCGACCCGCATTTTCCCTATCGCATCGGCCGCGGCACCAAGGTGGCGACCAACTTCATCCTGGCCAGCCTGTTCTACGAACCGAGCACCCGCACCCGCCTCTCGTTCGAAAGCGCCATGCACCGGCTGGGCGGCGATGTCATCACCAGCGCGGACCCCGCCACCAGCTCGGCGGCGAAAGGCGAAAGCCTGGCCGACTCGGTTCGCGTGATCGCCAACTACGCGGACATCATCGTGATCCGCCACCCACGCGACGGCGCTGCCCGGCTCGCCGCCGACTATTCGCCGGTCCCGGTGATCAACGGCGGCGACGGCAGTCACGAACATCCCACCCAGACGCTGTGCGACATCTTCACGTTGAAGAAGAAGAACAAGTCGCTGAAAAACCTGAAGGTGGCGATATCAGGCGACCTCAAGGGCAGCCGCACCATCCACTCCTTCGTCTATGCGCTCGCGCGCTTCGGCGCCACCATCGTGCCGATGGCGGCGAAGGGGATGGAGCTGCCGGCCCATGTCGACCGCCGGCTGCGCGAAGAATTCCGCTGCCAGGTGGTTTCACGGCCGAAGGTGGAAGGCGAGCCGATCGACGCTCTGTACGTCACCCCGGAAGAGCCGCACCAGCAATCGCTGTTCGCCGGTCCGGAGATCGATCTCAGCGTGGTGGAAAAAAAGGTCGATGCCGTTTACGTGACGCGCTTCCAGAAGGAACGCTGGACCGAAAAGGACCAGCCCTATCCGAAGATCGACGCAAAATTCCTCAAAGAGCCTAAATATTCCGACGCCAGCGTGCTGCATCCGTTGCCGCGTGTCGGCGAGCTCGACGCATCGCTCGATTCCGACCGCCGCGCGGTCTATTTCGAGCAGGCGGCCTATGGCGTTCCGGTCCGCATGGCGCTCATCTCATTGCTGCTCGGTATCAAAGCCAAGTCGCTGCAGAAGTTCGCGGACGGTTTCGAGCAGCGGAAATTTGCGCTTTACGACCAGCCGGCCAGCATCGGGCTGCGCTGCCCCAATACTAACTGCATCGTGCACGATCCGATGGAAATCCAATATGTGCGCAACAAATTCTACGTGGTGAAGTCACCCGCCGCCGGCTGCAGGCTGCGATGCGCCTATTGCGAGAGCGACAGCGAGCGTTTCGTGGTCGCCAGCAAAAAACATAAATGGTTCACCGACGATCCGGCGGCGCTGCAAAGCGATCAAAGCCTTAAAGAGCTGGTGGTGTTCGCCGACGAAGCCGAGGCGGTGGCGGCCGGATTTCACAGCAAGCGCAGCTCGGCCGCCGGCAAACCGCCTCGGCGGGACGGCGCCAGATCCCGCTCCTGATGTCCCGCTCCTGACAGTGCCCCGTTAGCAGACATTGCTCTGGGCGCAACGCGTCGGTAGGTTTTGCGCGGGAGCGATCAAGGGCTCCCACTAGGCTGTGCGACGATGCTGTATCCCATCAACTGGTCGCTGGCTTTGCCCTATTATGCGGCGGCGCTGGCGTTCGGTTATCTGCTCGGCTCGATCCCGTTCGGCCTGATCGTCACCCGGCTTGCCGGCACGCAGGACATCCGTTCGGTCGGCTCCGGCAATATCGGCGCCACCAATGTGCTGCGCACCGGGCGCAAGGCGCTGGCCGCCGCGACCCTGCTGGGCGACATGCTCAAGGGCACCCTCGCCGTCGTTCTCGCCTTTTATGTCTATGGCCAGGATCTCGCGGTGCTGGCGGCGCTCGGCGCCTTTCTCGGCCATCTGTTTCCGGTCTGGCTGAAATTCCGCGGCGGCAAGGGCGTGGCCACCTATATCGGGATCCTGCTCGGCTTCGGCATCATTGCCGATGTCTGGATTGCGTTCGTGACCTTCGGCCTGGTCTGGCTCGCGACCGCGGCAATCACCCGTTACTCCTCGCTGTCCGGATTGCTGGCCAGCGCCGCCACGCCGGCGGCGCTTTGGATGATCGGCAACCGGCAGGAGGCGCAGCTATTCGCGCTGCTCACCGTGCTGTTATGGATCAAGCACCGCGGCAACATCGCGCGGCTGCTGACCGGCACGGAACAGAAGATCGGCCGTGCCGCCAGTTCTCCACGGGCAGGTTGAACGTCCAGGTGGTATAAGGCCGGTTGTACGATTGACCGAAGGGAACGGCGCTGGAGGGGAAGGCCATGCTCGACACGCAGCAGGTCCATGAGATCAACGACCGCCTGAACGCGATGGCGACCACCGCAAAGGAAATCGAGGAGGTGCCCAATTTCGGGCCCGACCTGTGGGCTATGCGGGGGATGGACAAGAAGTGCCAGGAACTTCGTCAGCATTGCCAGCGTATTGCCGCATTGGTCGGGACCGGAGACGTGTTGTCGAATACCGACGTGCCGATCGAGGCGAAGGTCGTCAGTCCCGACACCGCTGCGGCAATCCAGCAGGAATTGAACACCATCGCCACCTTGGCGAAGGAGATCGAAGACGTGCCCAATCTCGGCCCGGACCTGTGGTCGATGCGCGGTATCGACAAGAAGTGCCTGGAGATCGGTCCGCGCTGCCACCGGGTGTGGGTCCTGCTGAATCCTCCGTCGACCAACGACATCCATTGACGGACGGGCTTCGGAGGCCGGGACCGGGGGGGCGCGCTTGACCGACACACAAAGCGTCCATCTCACCGACGAGCAGCGGCTCGACTGGTTGCGGCTGATCCGCAGCGACAATATCGGGCCGCGCACCTTTCGTGCCTTGGTCAATCATTATGGCGGGGCGCGCGCTGCGCTCGCCGCCTTGCCCGATCTGGCGCGCCGCGGCGGCGCGAGCGGACCCGCCCGCGTCTATCCGCGCGCGGACGCCGAGCGCGAGATGGATGCTGCGCGCGAGCTCGGCGCTACTTTTGTCGCGCTCGGCGAGGCTGACTATCCGCTCCGCCTGCAGATGATCGACGATGCGCCGCCGCTCGTGGCCTTGCGTGGAAAGCTTTCGGTGCTTTCCCTGCCCACGGTCGCGGTGGTCGGCGCGCGCAACGCATCGGCCGCCGGCGTCAAGTTTGCCGAACGGCTGGCGCGCGAGCTCGGCCAAGCAGGCTTTGCGACCGTCTCCGGCTTGGCGCGCGGCATCGACGCGGCCGCGCACCGGGCCAGTCTGGCGACCGGAACCATTGCCGTGCTAGCCGGCGGACATGATCGCATCTATCCTGCGGAACACGCCGACCTGCTGGACAGCATCCTGCACGAGGGCGTTGCGCTCTCCGAAATGCCATTCGGCTGGGAGCCGCGCAGCCGCGATTTTCCCCGCCGCAACCGGTTGATATCGGGGCTTGCGGTTGGCGTCGTGGTGATCGAAGCGGCGCGGCGCTCGGGATCCCTCATCACCGCCCGCCTCGCACTCGAGCAGGGCCGCGAAGTGTTCGCGGTGCCGGGCTCGCCGCTCGATCCACGCGCCGAAGGCAGCAACAGCTTGTTGAAACAAGGCGCCACTTTGGTCACCGAGGCCGAGGATGTGATCGCGGTGCTGCGTCCGATCCTGGGACAGTTCGAGGTGCCGCCTGCTGAAGAACCGGAACCGCCAATGCCGACGCTGCCTGCAGCGGAGGCGGCGGCCGATGAGCGCAAGCGGATCGTCGGGTTGCTCGGACCCACGCCGGTGCTGATCGACGACCTGGTCCGGTTGTCCGGAAGCTCGGCCGCGGTGGTGCGGACGGTGCTGCTCGAGCTGGAAATCGCGGGGCGATTGGAACGCCAGGCCGGTGGGCTGGTGTCGCTGATCTGACATGCCGCTGGTATAGAGTTACTATCGCCAAACGGGCAGTCAGGGTGCGCTTTCTTCCTCCGGTTGCGGCCACAGAAAAGCCTCGCGACTGCTTCTTTACCCTTTTCGGCGACCTTGCCTGGCGATCGGGGCGACGGGGCCTCGTTTGACACCGGGGGGTCACCTCCCCATGTTCGCCGCGAACACCGGCCGATTCCGCCCTTCGAAACGGGCAGTTCCGGCCGCGAAATCCATGGAATCAAATGAATATTGTCGTTGTTGAATCGCCGGCCAAGGCCAAGACCATCAACAAATATCTGGGCCCGGGCTATGAGGTATTGGCGTCTTTCGGCCATGTCCGCGACCTGCCGGCCAAGGACGGCTCGGTCGATCCGGAGGCCGATTTCCGCATGCTGTGGGAGGTCGACGCCAAGTCCCAGAAGCGCCTGAACGACATCACCCGGGCGGTCAAGGGCGCCAGCAAGCTGATCCTGGCCACCGACCCCGACCGCGAGGGCGAGGCCATCTCCTGGCACGTGCTTGAAGTGCTGAAGGAGAACAACGCGCTCAAGAAACAAACGGTCGAGCGCGTCGTCTTCAACGCCATCACCAAGCAGGCCGTGCTGGAGGCGATGAAGCATCCGCGCGACATCGATAACGCGCTGGTCGACGCCTATCTGGCACGCCGCGCGCTCGACTACCTAGTCGGGTTCACGCTGTCGCCGGTGCTGTGGCGCAAGCTGCCGGGCGCGCGCTCGGCCGGACGCGTGCAATCGGTGGCGCTACGTCTGGTTTGCGATCGCGAGCTGGAAATCGAGAAATTCGTCGCGCGCGAATATTGGTCGCTGGTGGCGAAGCTGGCGACGCCGCGCGGCGACAGTTTCGAGGCGCGTCTGGTCGGCGCCGATGGCCGCAAGATCCAGCGTCTCGATATCGGCTCGGGCGCGGAAGCCGAGGACTTCAAACGCGCGCTCGACACCGCCGCCTTCAAAGCGGCATCGGTCGAGGCGAAGCCTGCCCGGCGCAATCCGCCTCCCCCGTTCACGACCTCGACCCTGCAGCAGGAAGCCAGCCGCAAGCTTGGCTTCGCCCCCGCCCACACTATGCGGCTGGCGCAACGGCTCTATGAAGGCATCGACATCGACGGCGAGACTGTCGGCCTCATCACCTATATGCGGACGGATGGCGTCGACATGGATCCCGAAGCCGTCACCTCCATCCGGCGGATGATCGGCCAGGACTATGGCGCAGACTATGTTCCCGGCGCCCCGCGCACCTATCAGACCAAGTCGAAGAACGCCCAGGAAGCCCACGAGGCCATTCGTCCGACCGACGCCTCCCGTAGCCCCCGCACCGTCGGGCGCGCCGTCGACCGGGATCAGGCGAGGCTCTATGAATTGATCTGGAACCGCGCCGTTGCCTCCCAGATGCAGTCGGCCGAGCTCGAGCGCACCACGGTGGACATCACCGCCAATGTCGGTGGGCGCGCCCTTGAGCTACGCGCCACCGGACAGGTGATAAAATTCGACGGCTTCCTCAAGCTCTACCGGGAAGACCAGGACGACCCCAATCAGTCGGCCGACGGCGACGACGATGAAGCCCGCCGCCTGCCGGAGATCAACCAGGGCGAGAAGCTCGACAAACAATCGATCGACATCAGCCAGCATTTCACCGAGCCGCCGCCGCGCTATTCGGAAGCCTCGCTGGTCAAGCGCATGGAGGAGCTCGGCATCGGGCGTCCTTCGACCTATGCGTCGATCCTGCAGGTGCTGCGGGACCGCGGCTATGTGCGCATCGACCGCAAGCGCCTGGTCCCCGAGGACAAAGGACGCGTTCTCACCGCCTTCCTGGAAAGCTTCTTTGCGCGCTATGTGGAATACGATTTCACCGCCGGGCTCGAGGAGCAGCTCGATCGCATCTCCAACAACGAATTGGCGTGGCGCGATCTGCTGCGCGACTTCTGGCGTGAGTTTGCCGCCGCGGTCGGCGACATCAAGGACCTGCGCATCGGCCAGGTGATCGACGCGCTCAACGAGATGCTGGCGCCGCATCTGTTCCCGCCGCGGACCGACGGCATCGCCCCGCGCAAATGTCCGAATTGTGAAAGCGGAGAACTCTCGCTCAAGCTCGGCAAGTTCGGCGGCTTTATCGGCTGCACCAATTATCCCGAATGCCGCTACACACGGCAGCTTTCGGTTTCCGCCGACGGCGTGCCTGACGGCGGCATGAAGAAGCTTGGCGAGGATCCGGTGACGGGTCTCGAAGTGACGCTGCGCTCGGGCCGCTTCGGCCCCTATGTGCAGCTCGGCGAAGCGGTCGACGGCGAGAAGCCGAAGCGCGCCGGGCTGCCGAAAAGCCTGGCGCCCGATGACGTCGATCTCGACCGCGCCCTTGGCCTGCTGTCGCTCCCGCGCGAGGTCGGTAAGCATCCCGAAGACAAAGAGCCGATCCTGGCCGGGGTCGGACGGTTCGGACCCTACGTGCAGCACGGAAAGACCTACGCCAATATCGAGACGGGCGACGACGTGTTGACCATCGGCCTCAATCGGGCGGTGACCTTGATCGCCGAGAAGAAGCTCAACCCGGGCAAAGGCCGCCGCTTCGGCGCCGATCCCGGCCGGCCGCTGGGCGACCATCCCGACAAGGGCGGTCCCGTCGTGGTCAAGAAGGGGCGCTATGGCCCCTATGTCAGCCATGATGGAGTCAACGCCACGCTATCCTCCGACATGACGCCGGAGACGGTGACGCTGGAACAGGCGCTCCCGCTGCTCGACGCCCGCGCCGCCCGCGGCACCGGCAAGGGCAAGGCGCCTTCCAAGCGACGCAGCGCACCCCGCAAGAGCGCGCCCAAGACCGCGCGGGCGAGCGCGCCTAAGCCCGCGCGCGCCGCCGCGCAGCCGGCCGCCATGGCGGCCAAGGCCAAACCCGAACGCAAGGCCCGGACCGCCAAGCGCTGATTTATCGAACAAAAAGCTGGACCATGAGCCCGATTCGATTGAACCGGCGCGTGGTCCAGGCTGGCGAAATGGGCGGCCGATTACTATCTTGGTGGTAAGCGAGCATCCTCGCAGACCGAATTATTTTGTGAAAAAGCCTTCCACCAAACCGCCGTTCCCGAGCAAGACGGAACTCCTCGCATTCATTGGCGAACACAAAGGCCGCGCCGGCACCCGCGAGTTGGCGCGTGCCTTCGGCCTGAAGAATGCCGACCGCGCCGCGCTCAAGCGCATGCTGCGCGAACTGGCCGACGAGGGCCGCATCGAGCACCGGCGCAAGAAGCTGCATCATCCCGGCACCCTGCCCCACGTCGTGCTTGCCGATATCGGTGGACGCGATGCCGATGGGGAATTGATCGCGGTGCCGACCGAATGGGACGAGGAAGCGCACGGTCCGGCTCCCAAGATCCGTGTGCATGTCCCGCACCGCGCCAAGCCCGGCGAGGTTGCCGGCGTCGGCGACCGCGCGCTGCTGCGCGTGCAAGAGAGCGGCGAGCAGCACGATGCCGTCCGCCATAGCGGGCGGGTGATCAAGGTGATCGACCGCGCCAAGCAGCGTGTGCTGGGCATCTTCCGGGCGCTGCCGGGCGGCGGTGGGCGGCTCGTGCCGATTGACAAGAAGCAGCTCGGTCAGGAACTCACGATCCCATCGGGCGCGAGCGCCGGCGCCGAGGATGGCGATCTCGTTGCCGTCGAGGTGTCCCGCCGCACCGGCTACGGCCTGGGAACAGCCCGCGTTCAGGAGCGTCTCGGCTCGCTCAAGAGCGAGCGAGCGGTCAGCCAGATCGCAATTCACGCCCACGCGATTCCCCATGTCTTTCCACCGGCAGCCTTGAAGGAAGCCGAGGCGGCAAGCGCCGTCAGCCCCTCCGGACGCGAGGACTGGCGTGAATTGCTTCTGGTCACCATCGACCCAGTCGACGCCAAGGATCACGACGACGCTGTGCATGCGACGCCGGACAACGATCCCGGCAACCGCGGCGGTTTTATCCTCACCGTCGCAATCGCCGACGTGGCGCACTATGTCCGGCCAGGATCGGCGCTCGACCGCGAGGCGCTGATCCGCGGCAATTCGGTGTATTTTCCCGACCGGGTCGTTCCGATGCTGCCGGAGCGCATCTCCAACGATCTGTGTTCGCTCAAGCCGTACGAAGACCGGGCGGCGCTGGCGGTGCGGATGGTGGTCGGGTCCGACGGGCGCAAACACTCGCACGGCTTTCATCGCGTGCTGATGCGCTCAGCCGCGAAATTGCACTATCAGCAAGCGCAGGCCGCCATCGACGGGCGGCCGGACGAGACCACCGGGCCGCTGCTGAGCCCGGTCCTGGAGCCGCTCTATGCCGCTTACCGCACATTGAAACGTGCGCACGAGGACCGGGCGCCGCTCGACCTCGATCTGCCGGAACGAAAGATCGTCCTGAAACCCGACGGTACCGTCGATCGGGTGGTGACGCCCGAGCGCCTCGACGCCCATCGATTGATCGAAGAATTCATGATCCTGGCCAATGTCGCGGCCGCGGAGACGCTCGAGCGGGCCCAGGTCCCGCTGATCTATCGCGTGCACGACGAGCCGGATCCGGAACGGGTCAATGCGCTACGCGAGTTCTTGCGGACGCTCGATATCTCGCTGCCGAAAGGTGGCGTGCTGCGCCCCGGCCAGTTCAACGGTATCCTCGATCGCGTCAAGGGCAGCGATAACGAGACGCTGGTCAACGAGGTGGTGCTGCGCACCCAGGCGCAGGCCGAATATGCCGCCGAGAACTACGGGCATTTCGGCTTGAACCTGCGGCGCTATGCGCATTTTACCTCGCCGATCCGCCGCTATTCCGACCTCATCGTGCATCGCGCGCTCATTCGTGCGCTCAAGCTGGGCGCCGACGGGCTGCGGCCGGAGGAGGACCAGCGCACGCTTGGGGAAATCGCCGCCACCATTTCGGTGGCCGAACGCCGGGCGATGAAAGCCGAGCGCGAGACGGTCGACCGGCTGATCGCTCATTTTCTCGCCGACCGCATCGGCGCCACGTTCGAAGGCCGCATTTCCGGCGTCACCCGCGCCGGATTGTTCGTCAAGCTGGACCATACCGGCGCCGACGGATTCATTCCGGCGCGCACCGTCGGCGCGGAGTATTTCCGCTACCATGAGGACCGGCATGCTCTGATCGGCGATAGCAGCGGCGACACTCACCGGCTGGGGGACCGGGTCAGCGTCAAACTGGTCGAAGCCGCGCCGGTCGCCGGCGCGTTGCGCTTCGAGCTCTTGTCGGAAGGCCGCCGTGACGCCACGACCAAACACCGTCGCCGGTTCCCCGGCAAAGCACGGGAACACAAAGCCACACATGGCCGCGAGCGCAAGCGCGGCGGAAGACACGCAAGGACGAGAGCATGACTGAATGCTGCCAATCTCCCGCCCGCGACGGCTGGACCGCCATGTTGCGCGGCCTGCGGGGGTGCTGCCCGAACTGCGGTGTCGGGCGGATGTTCCGCGTCTTTCTCAAAGTCGCCGACCATTGCCCGGCCTGCGGCGAGACGCTGCATCATCACCGCGCCGACGATGCCCCGGCCTATTTCGTCATCCTGCTCGTCGGGCATTTCGTGGTGCCGTGGGCGCTGGCGGTGGAGATCGCCTATGCACCGCCGTTCTGGCTGCATTTCTCAATCTGGCTGCCGCTGACGTTCGCGATGTCGTTGGCTCTGCTGCAGCCGATCAAAGGAGCGATCGTGGCCTGGCAATGGGCGCAACGGATGCACGGCTTCGGCTCCGGCGATGCGGAGGAGGAGCCGATGCTGGCTCCCACCCGCGTGATCGAAGGGCGCCGATGAACGATCAGGCGCGCCGACTAACCGAAGCGCTGGTGCAGCGCACGGATCGCCTGACCGAGGCGGAACGCGACGACTCGCATCCGAACCGGCCGCCGCGCGACGCCGCCACGCTGATCCTGATCGACCGATCGGGCACAACGCCCAAAGTATTGCTCGGCCGCCGCCACCACAGCCACACCTTCATGCCCGGCAAATTCGTGTTTCCTGGCGGACGGGTCGAGCCCGAGGACCGCCGCATGCCGGTTGCAACGCCGCTGCATTCCGCGACCGAAGCGTGCCTGATGCGCGCGGCGCCGCGGCCGAGTCCGGCCAAGGCGCGCGGGTTCGCGCTGGCGGCCATTCGGGAGACCTTCGAGGAAACCGGTCTGCTGCTGGGCAGGAAACAAGACGATGTGGCGCCGGCGCCGAGTGCGCATTGGGCCAGCTATGCTGCCGCCGGGTTTGTTCCCGATCTCGCACCGATGCACTTTATTGCCCGGGCGATTACGCCGCCGCGGCGCATCCGCCGTTTCGACGGCCGTTTCTTCGCGGCCGATGCCAGCGCCGTGGCGCACCAGATCGACGGCATCGTCGGGCCCGACGCGGAGCTGGTGGAGCTGGTCTGGAGACCGCTGGCGGAGGCCAAGCAGCTCGATCTGCCGATAATCACCGAGATCGTGCTTGAGGAACTCGAGGCCCGCATCGCGGCCGGTTTCGGCCACGATCTGCCAGTTCCGTTCTACCGCTGGGTACGCGGTCGTTTCATGCGCGAACTGCTTTAAGACGGCCGGGAGTTGCCGCCCGATTTCTTGACTTTGGCGCGACGATCGCTAGGTTCGCCGCAACCCATGCGGGCTTGTTCCGCGCAATACGAGGTTTGTTATGGCCAAGGCCACCACGATCAAGGTCAAGCTGGTGTCGAGCGCGGACACCGGATTCTATTATGTGACCAAGAAGAACTCGCGCACCATGACCGATAAGCTGGTCAAGAAGAAATACGATCCGGTCGCCAAAAAGCACGTCGAGTTTCGCGAGGCCAAAATCAAGTAATACGGCCTCGCTTGAAAAACGGCCCCCCTTTGGGGGCCCTTTTGATGAAAACGGGCGCCCTCTGGGCGCCCTTTTTGGCTCATGACGAACGGGCGCCCTGTTGGACACCTTTTTGGGCGCCTTTTGTCGACCCTGTGGACAAAGGTGGCCGGCCGGGAGCGGCGCCTTGAGGAGGCCACTCGTGCCACTCCCGAACCGGCCGAACCCCACGGACCCAGGAGATGCGGCGGACCTGAGCACTCCGTAGGGTTATCAAAGAGATAGGTGGTGCAGGTTTCGGGTCTGGCCGCCGCGGCCGGACGCTCGCTGCCCCCACGGCCACAGGCTACCGCAACCGCCTCGGAAATCAACAAGTTAGGGTGTGGATAGCGGAGAGAATCCGGTCAACCCCAACAATTAAGGTTGACCGTGCCGGCCCGGCCTCAGGCGGCGTCGGGCACCACCCGGTTGCGGCCGTCGCGCTTGGCGCGATAGAGCGCCTGGTCGGCGCGCTTGAGCACGGACGCCGCATTGTCCTGCGGGCCAAGCGCGGCGATGCCGATCGAGATGGTGACTTCGAGGCTGCGTTTGCCCTGCTGGATCGGGAAGGCCTCGTTGGCAATCCGCCGCCGCAGCCGCTCGGCCACCATGGTGGCAACCGCAATGTCGGTCTCCGGCATCACCACGACGAATTCCTCGCCGCCGAAGCGGCAGGCGAGATCGATGCCGCGGATGGATTTGCGGATGCGCAGCGCGAATTCGCGCAGCACATCGTCCCCGGCATCGTGGCCGTGGGTGTCGTTGACCGACTTGAAATAATCGATGTCGAGCACCAGCACCGTCAGCGGCTTGCTGCGTGCCGCCGCCTGCTCCACCAAAGTCTCGACGTGAGTTTCCATATAACGCCGGTTATAAAGCCCGGTGAGCGCGTCGGTGATCGCCATCTCGATCGACAGCTGCACATTGTCGCGCAGGCGTTCGGTATAGCGCTTCTTGCGGATTTGGGTGCGCACCCGCGCCAACAGCTCGTTCTTGTCGATCGGCCGCGACAGGTAGTCGTTCACTCCGATCTCGAGCGCCCGTACCAGCCGGTTGTTGTTATCCGCTTCGGAGATCGCGAGGATCGGCACATGGCGGGTGCGATCGAGAGAGCGCATCTGGCTGCACAGCCGCAGGCCGTCGAAATTCTCCAACCCAAGCGACATGATGAGAAGATCGTAGTTGCCCTCGGCGGCGCGAAACAGCGCGGCATTGGGATCCGCTTCGATCTCCACCGTATGGGTGCGGCCGAGCATGGCGGAGATGCGTTCGTGCGACGAGGGGCGATCGTCGACAACCAGAATGCGCCCGTTGAGACCAGCCTCGGCGAGCGCCTCGCGCTCCGGGCTCTCGATGCCAATATCGCGCGAGGTGACCGCACGCATGCGCAATTCGTCGGTCATCATCTTGAGCCGCGACAGCGATCGAACCCGGGCGATCAGCGCGATATCCGACACCGGCTTGGTCAGGAAGTCGTCGGCGCCGGCCTGCAGTCCCTTCACCCGGTCGGACGGCTGGTCGAGCGCGGTGACCATCACCACGGGAATATGGTGCATGGTCGGATGGCTCTTGAGACGGCGGCACACCTCGAACCCGTCCATGTCGGGCATCATCACGTCGAGCAGGATGATGTCGCATTCCGCGCGTTCGCAGATCGCCAGCGCTTCCTTGCCGCTGAACGCGGTGGCCACGTCGAAATATTCCGCCGAGAGGCGAGCCTCGAGGAGCTTCACATTCGCCGGCACGTCATCGACGACGAGAACGCGGGCAGTCATCGCCGATCTCCTTCAGGCATTGCCGAGAAAATGACGGATAGTCTCGATGAACTTGCCGACCGAGATCGGCTTCGACAGATAAGCCTCGCAGCCGCCCTCCCGGATACGTTCCTCGTCACCTTTCATGGCGAAAGCGGTAACGGCAACGACCGGAATGCTTTTCAGCTCGGCGTCTTCCTTGAGCCACTTGGTCACTTCGAGGCCGGACACTTCGGGCAGCTGGATGTCCATCAGGATCAGATCGGGGCGGTGTTTGCGGGCGAGATCGAGCGCCTCGATGCCGTTGCGGGTGCCGACCGTG
>JBKKAF010000044.1:0-10087 GCA_046714775.1 Xanthobacteraceae bacterium
TCGGCGCGGCCATTGGAAACAGCCGCTGGCCGCCGAAGGCGCGTAGCGCCAGATCGCCGGAAAACAGTGCCGCGCCGAGGATGAGGCCGGCCACCGCCACGATGCCAAGCGGACGCCAGACGAGGCCTTGATGGAGGACCGCGGTGCCGCCGAGCACCGCGGCGGCATGAAACAGTAGCATGTGGCCGGCGCTGTCGAGCCCGGCGCCTTGCGCCGAATGCGCCGAGGCGGCGGCAAGTACGACGCCCGCCGCGCCCATCAGGCCCGCAAGCACGATCAAGACCGTCGACGTCATCGAATTTCCTCCCTCGGTTTCCGCGGCCATCGACGCTTGCTTTTGCAAGGGCCGTCTGGTCGTGTTTTGCCATGCATAACCGCGACGCTCATTTGGATAACGCCCTGCGGCCGCCCGGTGATGTCCGTGGCGCGGTCATCGCCGTGGCGTTCATCGCCGTGATGACCGCGGTCTCGATCCCCATCGTCACCCACCCGCTGCCGCCGCTGTCGGACTACATCAACAACCTGGCGCGCGCTTATGTGATCGCGACCATCGGCTCCGATCCCGACTTCCAGCGGTTCTACACCATCGCATGGCAAGTCATTTCCAACATGATGATCGATCTGATCGTACCGGTCTTGCAACGATTCATGAACATCTATGTCGCCGGGCAGGTCTTCATCATCGCCAGCTTTTTCCTGATCCTCTCCGGCACGCTCGCGCTCCATCGTGCGTTGTTCGGGCGTTGGTCGTCGACGCCGCTGGTAGCTGGCCTTTTGCTCTACAACGGCGTGCTGCTGGTCGGGGTGGTGAACTACATTTTCGGCATCGGCCTTGCGCTCTGGGCCTTCGCCGCCTGGGTGGTGCTGCGCGACCGGTCTTGGCCCCGGTCTTGGCCCTGGCGCTTCATCGTCTCCACGCTGTTCGCGTTGCTGCTGTTCGTCTGCCATCTGTTTGCGCTTGGTGTTTATGGCCTCGCGCTGCTGGCCTTCGAATCGTGGGTGCTGTGGGAAAAGCGTAACGAGCCGCTTGCGCCGCGGCTTATCGATTTCATCGCCAGCGGCGCGCCGTTCATTCCCGCGCTTGCGCTGCTGCTCGGAAGCGCGACCTGGAATCTGGCGCCGCAGATCGACTGGCGTCTCGACGGCAAGCTGCACGGGCTGACGCTCGCTATCAGCGTCTACAATGACGTCATTGCATTCGTGATGGCGGGTATCGTCACCGCGGCGGCGGTGTGGGCGGCCTGGCGCGGACATTTGCGTTTCCATCCGGCCGGGTGGTTTCTCGCGGGATTTGGCGGCATCGTTTACCTCGCCATGCCGCGCTCGCTGTTCGCGAGCCACCTGGCCGACCAGCGGCTGCCGCTGGCGCTCCTCTGCATGCTGATCGCCTGCATCGATCTCGATCTGCACCGCGCACGGGTGCGGCAGATGTTTGCGGCGCTGCTCGTCATCCTGTTGGTCGTACGCATCGCCGAGGTGCAGCTCGTCTGGGACCGGCTGTCGGGCGATATCACGGCCTTCCGCCAGTCGGTGCTGCCGATCGAGCGCGGCGCGCGGATCCTGGTGACGCACGGCGACCGCGCGGCATTCCAAACCGAACGGGTGAGCGATCTCGGCCTGCTGCACGCGGCCTCGCTTGCCACCATCGAGCGCTCGGCGCTGGTTTCCACCACTTTCGCCGTCAGCGGCAAGCAGGTCATGCAGGTGCGCGACGAATTCCGCCGTTATGTCGACACCACCGATCGGATTCCGCCGTCGGCCGGCTGGCTACCCCTGGCGGCCGGGCCGGTCGACGAGACCGACCGCTTCTACTGGAGCCAGTGGCCGCGCCACTACGACTACGTCTATGTGCTGTTCACTCGATTGGGTGACAAAAATCCCGACGGCGAGCGGCTGGCGCTGCTGCAAGACGGTCCGGGCTTTCAGCTCTATCGGGTGATCAAACGGAACTGACCGCTTTAAGTCGGATCAATGCCTGATCAAGCGTTTGCTTCGTTACGGCACGGCGGTGCGCTCCCTCTCCAGCCGAACTCGGGTTTACCCGAGTTCGGAATCTCGGCTGGGGAGAGGGTTGGGGTGAGCGGGTTCCAACTTCTCGATATAGGCCGAACGCCCTCACCCGCCTCGCCATAGCGCGTCCTCAAGGGCGTTTACGCCCGTCTGCGCCGGGCTATGGACGCGCGTGAACGCGCTTATGGCGAGGCGACCTCTCCCGCCGAACTCGGGTTTACCCGAGTTCGGAATCTCAATTGGCCGAAGTCGGATAAATCCGACTTCGGTTGGGAGAGGTGAAGTGAATTCGGGGCTCGCATCGATTTTCATTACTGAATCACTCGCTAGGCGACGCCGCGTTCGACCAGCAGCCGGCCGATCGCCGCGCGCAATTCGGCGATGCCTGCTCCGCTGCGGGCTGAGGTGGCTAGCACCTCCGGATAGGCGGCGGGATGTTTCTTCAGCGCGGCATTCAATTCGACAATGCGTGCGTCGTGCTCGGCGGCCGTCACCTGATCGGCTTTGGTCAGCACGATCTGGTAATTCACCGCGGCCTTGTCGAGCGTTTTCAGGATATCGGCGTCGGGGGGCTTCAAGCCGTGCCGGCCGTCGACCAGGACATAGACCCGCGCCAGATTGGCGCGGCCGCGCAGGAAATCATGGATGAGACCGGTCCAGCTCTTGATCTTCGTTTTCGACGCGGCGGCGTATCCGTAACCGGGCATGTCCACCAGCATGAGCTCAGCGCCGCCGGAAAAGAAGATCAGCTCCTGGGTGCGGCCCGGCGTGTGCGAGGTGCGGGCGAGTGCGTTACGCCCGGTCAATGCGTTGATCAGGCTCGACTTGCCCACATTGGAGCGGCCGGCAAAGGCGATCTCGGTCCCCCGCATCGGCGGCAGCGATTCCAGCGAACTGGCTGCCCAGACAAATTGCCAGTCGCCCGCAAACAGCTTGCGGCCGCTTTCAAGCTCGGCGGGGGTGAAGTCACTCATTGCAAGTGCGATTGGGTGACCAGGGGGTTCAACAGCAATGCCTGCGCCGCGACACTACACGACCTGGCGGAGTAGTGGCCGCTGTCCCGTATCCCGAGGGCTGCGCCGCCCCGCGTGCTTTACGTCTTCTTCTTGCGGACGAACAGCGCCTTGAGATTGTCCAATAGCTCGACCTTGGTGCCGTGCTTGCGCATGATGTAGCTCTGCTGCGCCACCGAGAGCGTGTTGTTCCAGGCCCAATAGATCACCAGCCCAGCCGGGAAGCTCGCCAGCATGAACGTGAAGATCACCGGCATCCAGTCGAAGATCATCTGCTGGGTCGGATCGGGCGGCGGCGGGTTGAGCTTCATCTGGAACCACATGGTGACGCCCATGATCAGCGGCCAGATGCCGAGCATCAGGAACGGTCCCACCACGGGCACTTGCGAAGGATCCCAGGGAATCAGCCCGAACAAATTGAAGATGGTGGTGGGATCGGGCGCGGCCAGATCCTTGATCCAGCCGAAGAACGGCGCATGCCGCATCTCGATGGTGACGAACAGCACCTTGTAGAGCGCGAAGAACACCGGGATCTGAATGAGGATCGGCAGGCAGCCGGCGACCGGATTGATCTTTTCCTTCTTGTACAGCTCCATCATGGCTTGCTGCTGCTTCATCTTGTCGTCGGCAAAGCGCTCGCGGATCGCCACCATTTCCGGCTGCACGGCCTTCATCTTGGCCATCGAGGCGTAGGATTTGTTGGCGAGCGGCAGGAACACGATCTTGATGACGACCGTGATCAGCAGGATGGCGACGCCGAAATTACCGAAATAGCGGAACATCCAGTCCATCGCCAGGAACAGCGGCTTGGTGATGAAGTAGAACCAGCCCCAGTCGATCAACAGCTCGAAGCGGTTGAGCTTGAGCGCCCGGTCGTAGCCGTCGACGATCGCCACCTCCTTGGCGCCGGCGAACAGCCGCGCATTGGCGCCGCCGGTCGCGCCCGGCGCGATGGTCTGCGGGTCGAGGAGGTAATCGGTCTGGTAGGTCTTGATGGTGCCGAGCTGACCGGCCGAGAAGCGCGCCTGCAGATTGGCGGTGCTGTCGGGCAGCAGCGTCGCCGCCCAATATTTGTCGGTGATGCCGAGCCAGCCATTGGTGACCTTGAACGGTATCTGCTTCTTGTCGGCGATGCCGCTGTAGCTCACCTCCTGCAGGCCCTGGTCGCCGAGCACGCCGACCAGGCCTTCATGCAAAATGTAGAAGCCCTCGACCTTGGGCGTGCCGTGGCGCGAGATCAGCGCATAGGGATAAAGCGTCACCGGCACAGCGCTTTTGTTCGCCACCTCGTCGCGGATGGTGAACAGGTATTTGTCGTCGACCGCGATGGTGCGGCGGAATTGCAGCCCTTCGCCGTTGTCGTAAACGAGCGTCACCGGCCGTTCGACGGCGAGCGTGCCGGCGCCTTCTTGCGTCCATAGAGTGTCGGGGTTGGGAAGTTTGGCGGTGGTGCCGGCCGCCGCCACCCAGCCGAATTCGGCATAGAACGGATTGGGGCTCCCCGAAGGCGCCAGCAGCACGATCGCCGGCGATTTCGGATCGACGGTCTCGCGGTATCGCGTGAGCGCGAGATCGTCGATGCGGCCGCCCTTGAGCGCGATGGTGCCGTCAAGCCGCGGCGTCTCGATGCGAATCCGCGGCCCTGTGTCCTTGATCACCGCTTCGCGGGTCGGCGGCTGGCCGGGAATGGCTTGGCCGGGCACTGGCGGCGCGCCTGGCACCACGCCCGGCGCTGCCGGCTGGGCGGGAACTGCCCCTGGCTGCGGCGGCGCGCCGGGCTGTGCGGGAACTGCTCCCGGCTGCAGCGGTGCGCCCGGCTGCGGCGCCGGCTGCGCCTGCGGCGGGGTCTGTTGCTGCTGTTGTTGCTGCTGCGCCTGCTTTTGCTTCTCCATTTGCGGAAGGCCGAAGAAGACTTGCCAGCCGATCAGCACGATGGCCGACAGCACGATGGCGAGGATGGTATTTTTCTGGTCGGTCATGTCACTGGCTCGTATCGTTCGGCAACGTCGGCTGCCGTAATCTTGTCGTGCTCGCGCGCTCGCCGGCGCCGGCAGGCTGCCGGTCAAGCCGGCGCAATGCGCCGCCGAATTCCGCCACCATCCGATCGAACGGCAATTTCAGCGCGGCGCGCCGCCCGATCAGCACATAGTCATGACCTACACGGAGCGCCGCGTCGGCGGACAGTTTCACGATCTCGCGAAGCCGCCGGCGCACCCGGTTGCGCTCGACCGCGTTGCCGACCTTCTTCGATACGGTGAAGCCGATCCGCACCGGGCCGCCATCGGCGCGTTCGCGCGCCTGCAACACGAATGCCGCGGTCGCGATCTTTGCGCCGCTCGCGGCGGCGAGGAAGTCGATCCGCTGTCTCAGCCGCTCCATGGGAAGGACAATGTGCGCCCCGTCGATCGGCGTCAGGCGCTGAGCCGCTTGCGGCCGCGGGCGCGGCGCGCCGACAGTACCCGGCGTCCGCCTTTGGTGGCGGTGCGCGCGCGGAATCCGTGACGGCGCTTGCGCACCAGCTTGCTCGGTTGATAGGTCCGCTTCACGGTCGTGTCTCCGCTGGTCGGGGCGTGCGGCAGATCGATCGCCGGCCAAGCGCCGGATCCTGGCCTGCCCGCCCGAAAACCGCATTTATCGGGGTTATCCGGCTTCTGAAGTCACGCGGCTTATAAGGGAGGCCGCCCTTGCTCGTCAATCTGAGCGCTTGGCGAGCGCGATCCCGTGAGCGAAGGGCGGGAAAGCCTCAAAATTCGGTGAACCGCCTGCGTCCTGCCCGCCGCTCATGTATAGATCGCCGGCGCCTCGGCAATACCACATAGGCTTCATTTTCCCCTCAGGCGGCCCAGCATGCGGGAACTGCCAATGGATGACCCAGCCCGGGCTCCCGTGGGTCGCGCCGCGCCGCGGTTCTCAGTGCGCCGGCTGCTGCCGCTGGTCGCCATCGTTGCGGCATTGGCCATGGTCATCGCCATGGGCTGGCACCGGCACCTGTCGTTCGAGAGCCTGGTGCGGCATCACAGCGTGCTGCAGGACTTCGTTGCGCAAAACAAGGTTGCGGCGCTGGCCGCCTATGTCGCGCTCTACATCGCGGTGGTCGCGCTCTCCGTTCCGGGCGCTGTGTATCTCACCATCGCCGGCGGCATCCTGTTCGGCGTCCTGCTGGGAGGGATCGCTGCCGCGGTGGGCGCGACCATCGGAGCGATCTGCATCTTTCTGATCGCCAAGAGCGCGCTCGGCGAACAATTGGCGCGCCGCGCCGGCCCGCTTGCCGACCGTTTGGCGGAAGGCTTCCGGGCGGACGCCTTCAGCTATTTGTTGTTCCTGCGGCTGGTGCCGATCTTTCCGTTCTGGCTGGTCAATCTGGTTCCTGCGCTCGCCGGTGTGCGGCTGGCGACCTTCGCCGCCGCGACCGCCATCGGTATCCTGCCGGGCACCTTCGCCTTTGCCTTTGTCGGCGCCGGCCTGACCAGCGTGATCACCGTGCAGGAGGCCGCCTACCGCGCGTGCCTTGCGGCCGGACGGTCCGATTGCCGGCTCGATTTCGATCTCAAGGCGGCGGTGACGCCGGAACTGCTCATGGCGTTGGCGGCGCTCGGGGTGGTGGCGCTCATCCCGGTGATCGTGAAGCGGCTGCGCGCGCGCGGGCGGGGGGCAACACCATGATGTCATTCCGGGCCACGGCCGACACAGTGAAGTCATTCCGGGACACGTGCGAAGCACGTGGACCCGGAATCCATATCCACCGACCGCGAATCGTGGCCCCGACCTTCGTAACGGCAACTGTGGTGGTTATGGATTCCGGGTTCGCGCTTTCAGCGCGCCCCGGAATGACGAAAGTGTGGGGAAGGGATGACTGAAACACTACGCCCCGACATCTGCGTCATCGGCGCGGGCTCCGGCGGCTTGTCGGTGGCGGCGGCCGCCGCCGCTTTCGGCGTGCCGGTGGTGCTGATCGAAAAAGCCAAGATGGGCGGCGATTGCCTCAATACCGGCTGCGTGCCCTCGAAATCGCTGATCGCCGCTGCCAGGCGCGCCCGCATGATCGCCGAGGCCCCGGCCTTCGGCGTCACCGCGCAAGGCACGCAGGTCGATTTCCGCCGCGTGCACGACCATGTGCACGAGGTCATCGCCGCCATCGCGCCGAACGATTCCAAGGAGCGCTTCACCGGTCTCGGCGTGCGCGTGATCGAGGGCGCCGCGCGCTTTTCCGATCCCGGGACGGTGGTGGTCGGCGAGATCGAGATCAAGGCGCGGCGCTTTGTGCTCGCGACCGGATCGACGGCCGCGGTCCCGCCGATTCCCGGCCTCGACGTCACGCCTTATCTGACCAATGAGACCATCTTCGATCTCACCGCGCGGCCCGATCATCTGATCGTCATCGGCGGAGGCCCGATCGGGCTTGAGCTGGCGCAGGCGTTTCGCCGGCTCGGGTCCGCGGTCACGGTGCTGGAAGCGGCCGAGCCGCTGTCGCGCGAGGATCCCGAATGCGCCGCGATCGTGCTCGATCAGCTCGCGCGCGAAGGCGTCAGCATTCGCAGCGGTGTGAAGATTGCCCGGGTCGAGCCGGCAGCATCGGTGCGCGTCATGCTCGGCGGCGAGGCCGAGGAGGCGATCGAGGGCAGCCATCTGCTGGTCGCCACCGGACGGCGGCCGACCGTGGAGGGTTTGGGCCTCGATGCAGCCGGCATCAAATACGAGCGCAAGGGCATCGTGGTCGACAAGGGACTGCGCACCACCAACAGGAAGGTCTACGCCATCGGCGACGTCGCCGGCGGCCTGCAATTCACCCATGCCGCCAATTATCACGCCGGCCTGGTGATCCGGAACGCGCTGTTCCGCCTGCCGGTCAAGGCCAATGACGACGTCATCCCGCGCGTCACCTTCACCGATCCCGAACTGGCGCATGTCGGTCTCACCGAGGCGGAGGCGAAACGCCGCGGCCACGCCATCAATGTGCTGCGCTGGCCCTATCACGAGAACGACCGCGCCCAAGCCGAGCGCGCCACCCGCGGCCACATCAAGGTGCTGACCAGCAAGCGCGGCACGATTCTGGGCGCCACCATTGTGGGCGCGGAAGCCGGCGAGCTGATCGCTACCTGGGCGCTGGCCATCAGCCAGAACCTCAATATCCGGGCCTTTATGGGGGTGGTCGTGCCCTATCCGACCCTGGCGGAGGTTGGAAAACGCGCCGCCATTACCTATTTCACTCCCAGTTTGACCAATTCTTGGGTGCGACGCATCATCCGGCTTCTGCGCCGTTTGGGCTGACCGAGCAGGACACGAGGGCTGCTGCGCAGATGACGGACCGACCCGCCAGTGCGGATCAACCGGGAGCCACGCGCCCGACGCGCTTGGGGCTTTCCGGCAAGCTTCTCGTCCTCACGATCCTGTTCGTGATGATCGCGGAAGTGCTGATCTATGTGCCCTCGATCGCCAATTTCCGGCTGAACTGGCTGAACGACCGCCTGTCGGCGGCCTACACCGCCGCGCTGGTGCTGGAGGCGCGCGAGGCGGTGCCCGACAGCTTGGCCAAGCAGATTCTCGACAGCATCGGCGCACACGCCGTCGCCATGAAGATGGGAACGCAGCGCCGGCTGCTCGCCGCCTCCGACAAGCCGTTGACCGTCGATCGCGAGATCGACATGCGTAACATGTCGTGGTGGCGGTCGGTGATGGATGCCTTCGACACCCTGTTCGACACCAACAGCGAGGTGATGCGCGTGATGGGTCACGCGCCGATGGGCGGTGAATTTGTCGAGATCGTCATCGACGAGGAGCCGCTGCGGCAGGCGATGCTGGCATTCTCCCGCAACATCCTGCTGCTGTCGCTGTTGATCTCCGGCATCACCGCCACGCTGGTTTATCTCTCGCTGCATTATCTGTTCGTGCAGCCTTTGCGCCGGATCACCGCCAACATGATGGCGTTCCACGGCGAGCCGGAGAATCCGGCGCGCGTGATTGTCGCCTCCGGCCGCCGGGACGAGGTCGGCACCGCCGAGCGGGAGCTCGGCGCCATGCAGCGCGACCTCGCCACCATGCTGCAGCAGAAGAACAGGCTGGCCGCGCTCGGGCTGGCGGTCTCCAAGATCAACCACGACCTGCGCAACCTGTTGTCGTCGGCGCAGCTTTTTACCGACCGGCTGTCGAGCCTGCAGGACCCGCGGGTGCAGCGCTTCTCGCCCAAGCTGATGCGCGCGCTCGAACGCGCCATCGCGTTCTGCGAATCGACACTGTCCTATGGACGCGCGCAGGAAGCGCCGCCCGACCGCAAGCTCTTACCGCTCGAGCCGGTGGTCGAGGAGGTGCGCGAGACGCTCGAGCTCGACCCGAATGGGCCGGTGCGCTGGGTCTCGGCGGTCGAGCGCGGGCTGATGGTGGACGCCGACCCGGATCATCTGTTCCGCATCCTGCTCAATCTGGCGCGCAATGCCATGCAGGCGCTCGACAGCCGCGCCACCAACGATCCCGGCCGCGATCAGATCCGTATCACCGGCCGCCGCGAGGGCGCGGTGGTGGTGATCGAAGTCTCCGACACCGGGCCGGGGATTTCAGAGAAGTCGCGCTCCCATCTGTTCGAGGCGTTCCAAAGCTCCACGCGCACCGGCGGCTCCGGCCTTGGTCTGGCGATCGCCGCCGAACTGGTGCGTGCCCATGGCGGCGAGATCAGGCTGGTGGAAGGCACCATCGGAGCGACTTTCTCGCTCACCATCCCCGACCGGGCAGTCGAGCTGCACAGCCGGCGCGGCGAGCGCGCGCGGGCGTGAGTGGAGTGACCAAACCGCGCATTCGCCGCTGATAGCGCCGCCGCTTCGCGGGTTCCGCCAATACTTGCCAATAATGCGCGGAGCCTATAGCTATGGGCCCGTTCCCGGCCGGTTTCGAGCATGATCCCGAAAAGTGGGAACCGGTTTTCGGAAAAGATCATGCTCAAACAAAAAGCTAGTCCCTGATCCGATTCAATTGAATCGGATCAGGGTCTAGCGGCTCGGAACATTCTCCCGCGCGATGCGCAAAGGCGCCCGTAGCTCAGCTGGATAGAGCACCAGACTACGAATCTGGGGGTC
>JBKKAF010000045.1:0-20308 GCA_046714775.1 Xanthobacteraceae bacterium
GGTATCAAATTTCGCCTGAAACACCGGAATCCGCCAGAACGGCCGTTTGAAAGCCGTTGCCGCGCGATGAATGTAGAAGTCCCGCACATCGGCGGTGCGATAGCCGGAGCGCCAGAGCGCCGGCGATGAGTGCACCCGTCGAGGTGCCGCCGACCAGGTCGAACCAATCGCCGAGCCGCACCTCCTTGCCGTGGTGCTGGGACAGCAGGGTTTCGATGCGCTCCAGGAATGCGACGGTGATGGCGCCGCGGACTCCGCCACCGTCGAGGGCAAGAACCCGTTTCGGTCCCGGCCCAAACAAGTGGCGGTCCCGGGCGCACGTGAATGAATCAGTCTCCGTCACCGAAGCCACCAAAATCAGAGCAGGGGAAGGTTCCTTATAGAGGCAGTTTTGCGGGGCCATGGAGGTGTCTGGCCAAAGAGCGGTAATGAGGAGCCCTATGACGGTGTCATTTTACCTTTATTACAAAATGCTCAGGAACCGGTGGCTGGGGTTCGGAGTTAAGGGGCCAGTCCAACCACCCAGCATGTCCATAAAGAGGGGCCCCATGATGTGGATCTCACTTTTTGCTTTCACTTCCGCCGCCGCCATCGGACTGAGCGTTGCAGCTGTCGTCATGCAGCCCGCGGTCGGGCGGATCGTTCGCCGCTAGCGCCATTGAACTCTCAGCGTAAGGCGTAGCGGGCGGCCCCGGGCCGCCCGTTTTGTTTTGGCCAGCACCCGAAGGCTTGTATCCACTTGAATTGAGAGCGGGTTTCGCTTCTGCTCAGGGTCCCGTCCGGCCTGCCAAGGGCAATTGTCCTTTGGGCAAAAATATCGTCTGTTAGCGGCCGAGCGGGGGCGGTCTCCGCCACGACGCACGGATCCCGGAAGGCATGTCCTCTTCCTTGTTGTTGACGCGCCGTTTCGCGCCGCTGTTCTGGTGCCAGTTCTTCTCGGCATTCAGCGACAATTTCCTCAAGAACGCGCTGGTGTTTCTGATCCTGTTCCGGATCGGCGGGTCGGACGCCGAGGCGCTGATCACGCTCGCCGCCGCCATTTTCATCGCACCGTTCTTTTTTCTCTCTGGACTTGGCGGCGAATTGGCCGACCGTTTCGACAAGGCCTGGGTGGCGCAACGCCTGAAGTTCGTCGAAATAGGCGTGGCGCTGATCGCAGTGCTCGGCTTTGCGCTGCATTCGGTTGTTATCCTGTTTGTCGCGCTGTTCCTATTCGGCGTCATCGCCGCGCTGTTCAGCCCGATCAAATACGGAATTCTGCCGGACCATCTCGCGCGCTCCGAACTGCCGGCCGGCAATGCATTGGTCGAAGGCGCGACCTTCATCGCTATCCTGCTCGGCACCATTGTCGGCGGCCTTGCCGCCAAGGGCGGTGGCGATCCGGCGTCCTTTGCCTTCCTGATGATCCTGTTCTCGCTCTCATGCTGGATATCGAGCCTGTTCATTCCGCCGACCGGCGAGGCCGCGCCCAATCTGCCGATACGCACGAACATCTTCCGCTCCACCGCCGACCTGTTGAACTACTTGCGCGAAGACCGGCGCATCCTGTGGGGCGCGCTGGTGACAAGCTGGTTCTGGCTGGTCGGCGCGGTATCGCTCTCGCTGCTGCCGCCGCTGGTCAAGAACGTGCTCGGCGGCACCGAGGAAGTCATCACCGTTTGCCTCGCCATTTTCTCGATCGCGATTGCCGTAGGCTCCGGCCTTGCCGCCTGGCTGGCGGCCGGTCGCATCATCCTGCTCCCGACACTGATCGGCGCGGTGCTGCTGGGCCTGTTCGCCATCGATCTCGGCTGGGCGACCTATGGCGTGGCGCCGGCCACGCAGGCGGCGGGCGTGGCGGCCGTGTTCACCTCCGGCCGCGGCATTCGCATCGCCATCGACCTCGCCGGACTGGCGATCGCCGGCGGACTGTTCATCGTACCGACATTCGCTGCGGTGCAGGCCTGGGCCGGCTCCGACCGCCGCGCCCGCGTGGTGGCGGGCGTCAATGTGCTCAACGCCGCCTTCATGACGGCGAGCGCGCTGATCGTAGCAGTGCTGCAGACTTTGGGGATGTCGACGCCGGCCTTGTTCCTGCTGCTTGGCATCGGCAGCCTGCTGGTCGCGATCGCGATCGGCCGCACCATGCCTGCGAGCGCCATGGGCGACGCGCTGTCGATCATCTATCGCGCGCTGTTTCGCATCGAGGTCAAGGGACTGGATAACCTGCACAAGGCCGGGCCCAACGTGATCATCGCGCTCAATCACGTCAGCTTTCTTGACGCTGGCCTTGCCTTGTCGCTGCGCCGCCGCAAGCCGGTCTTCGCCATCGACGTCAATATGGCGAAGCATTGGTGGGTGAAGCCGCTCCTCAAGCTCAGCCATGCGATCCCGCTCGATCCGACCAAACCGATGGGCACCCGCACCCTGATCAATGCGGTGAAAGGCGGCGAGGCGCTGGTGATCTTTCCGGAAGGACGCATCACCGTCACCGGCAGCCTGATGAAAATCTACGATGGCGCCGCCTTGATCGCCGACAAGGCGGATGCCGAGATCGTACCGGTGCGCATCGAGGGCCTGGAACAGACGCCGTTCAGCCGGCTGTCCCGGGGCCAGGTTCGCCGCAAGTGGTTCCCGAAGGTCACCGTGACCGTGCTCGAACCGGTGAAGCTCTCGGTCGATCCGGCGCTCAAGGGCCGCGCCCGCCGGCAGGCGGCTGGGGCAGCGCTGTACGGAATCATGTCCGATCTGGTGTTCCGCACCACCTCCACCGACCGCACCGTGATGCAGGCGGTGATCGAGGCCGCCCATTTGCATGGGCTCACGCGCGTCGCGGTGGAAGACCCGATTGCCGGCGCGCTCACCTATAAGCGCCTGCTCGCGGCCGCCGCCATTCTGGGCGCCAAGCTGATGCCGCTGGCGCCGGAGGGCCGGCCTATCGGCGTGATGCTGCCGAACGCCAATGGCGCGGTGGCGACGCTGCTGGCGCTGATGTCGGCGGGCCGCGTGCCAGCCATGATCAACTTCACCGCCGGCGCCGCCAACATCCTGGCCGGCTGCAAGGCGGCTCAGCTCACCACCATCCTGACCTCGCGCGCCTTTATCGAGAAGGCGCGGCTGGAAAACCTGATCACCGCGCTCACGGGCAAGGTCTCGATCGTCTACCTCGAGGATATTCGCACCACCATCAGCTTCGCCGACAAGATCCGCGGCCTGCTGCATGCCTATCAGCCGCTGGTGAAACGCAAGCCCGACGATTGGGCCGCGATTCTGTTCACCTCCGGCTCCGAAGGCGTGCCGAAGGGCGTCGTTCTGTCCCACCGCAACATGCTGGCCAATGCCGCCCAGGCCGCCGCGCGTATCGACTTCGGCCGCATGGACAAGGTGTTCAACGTGCTGCCGGTGTTCCATTCGTTCGGGCTGACCGTCGGCGTGGTGCTGCCGCTGGTGTCCGGCGTGCGGATTTATCTCTATCCGTCGCCGCTGCACTATCGCACCGTGCCGGAGCTGATCTACGGCGTGAACGCCACCATCATGTTCGGCACCGACACGTTCCTGTCCGGCTATGCGCGCTCCGCCCATCCGTATGACTTCCGTTCGCTGCGCTACATCCTGGCGGGCGCCGAGCCGGTGAAGGAATCGACGCGCCGGATCTATATGGAAAAATTCGGGCTGCGCATTCTGGAAGGCTATGGCGTCACCGAGACCGCGCCGGCGCTCGCCCTGAACACACCGATGTTCAACAAGTTCGGCACGGTCGGGCGCATCCTGCCCGGCATGGAGGCGCGGCTGGAAAAGGTGGAGGGTGTCGAAGAGGGCGGGCGGCTGTCCGTGCGCGGGCCGAACGTGATGTTGGGCTATCTCAAGGTGGACCGGCCCGGCGTGCTGGAGCCACCGGCGCAAGGCTGGCATGACACCGGCGACATCGTCACCATCGACGCCCAAGGCTATGTCACCATCAAGGGTCGCGCTAAGCGTTTCGCCAAGGTCGGCGGCGAGATGGTCTCGCTCGCCGCCGTCGAGATGATCGCGGCCGAGCTGTGGCCGCTGGTGCCGTCGGCCGTGGTCGCGGTGCCGGATGCGCGCAAGGGTGAGCGGCTGATCCTGATCACCCAGCAGAAGGACGCGACACGGTCGCAGTTCCAGGCATTCGCGCGGGAGCGCGGCGCCGCCGAACTGATGCTGCCTTCGGAAATCATGATCCTCGAAAAGATGCCGCTACTCGGCTCCGGCAAGGTGGACCTGCTCAGCCTCGCCAAGCTGGTGCAGGAGCGCGTGACGCCAAAGCCCGCCGTGGTGGCGTGAACGCGCGATGGCGCCCGCCACGCCGCCGCTTGCGCCGCACCTTCAGGGCATCCTCGCCGCCGAATATCCGCGCTTTAGCAACACCGAGATGGCGCGGCGGCGCGCCGCCGTGGAAGCGGCGCTGGCAGAAGCGGACCTCGATCATCTGATCGTCTATGGCGCCAATCGCGCCGGCTCCGGCGTGCAATGGCTCACCCAATGGCCGGTGACGACGGAAGCTGTCGGCGTGTTCACGCCCGGCCTGCCGGACGCGCTGTTTGTGCAATATGTCAATCATGTGCCGCTCGCCCGCCGCCTCGCAGACCGGGCCGAGGTCGCCTGGGGCGGCGAATCGTCGATCCGCATGGCGATTGCTGCGCTCGAAAAACGCGGCGTCAAACAGGACCGGGTCGGCGTGATCGGGCCGCTCGGCTTTGAGCAGCATGCGGCGCTGTCAGCGCGCTTCGGCAAGGTGGCCAATCTCAACCGCGTCTATGTGCGCCTGCGGCGGGTCAAATCCGCCGAAGAAATCGATTGGCTGCGCATCGGGGCTTTTTTCAGCGACCTCGGCATGGCGGGCCTGCGCGACGGGCTCACGCCCGGATTGACCGAGCGCGAGCTGGGCGACAGGGTCGAGCGCAGCTATCTGGCGCAAGGCGGCACCAATCATATCCACTATATCGGCGCGACCGCGATGCGCGATCCGCAGGTGGCGGTGCCGAAGCAATTTCCCTCGACCCGGCGAGTGCAGGCGGGCGACGTGGTGTTCGCCGAGATCAGCGCGGCGTTCTGGGACCATTCCGGCCAGGTGCTGCGCAGCTTTGCGGTCGGCGAGGAACCGCCGCTGCTCTATCGCGAGCTGCATGACACCGCGGATGCCGCGTTCGACGCCATCGCGGCGATCTTGCGCGTTGGCGCTACACCGGCCCAGGTGGTTGAGGCCTCAGGCGTGATCGAGGATGGCGGCTTCACCATTATCGACGATCTGCTGCACGGTTATGGCGGCGGCTATTTTCCGCCGATCCTCGGAACCAGGAGCCGCCCGGCCGGGCCCATTCCGGAAGAACCGTTCGAGGCCGACATGACGGTCGTCATTCAGCCGAACGTCGTCACCCGCGACGGAAAAGCGGGCGTGCAGACCGGTGAACTGGTGCGGATCACCGAGACCGGCATCGAACGGCTGCACTCCTTTCCGCGCGGCTTTGCGCGAGTGTAGACCCGCTCGCCGCGCACTTTCCCTCCCCGCTTGCGGGGGAGGGTTAGGGAGGGGGCGGGCAATACAAGCTCGTGCCTGCATACCCCCTCCCGCTCGCTTCGCCATAGCCGATGCTTCGCATCGGCGTTCTTGATGCAAAAAACGGCGGCCGAAGGCCGCCTATGCTCCCCCGCAAGCGGGGGAGGTGCCGCGACCGCTCACGCAGACCTCAGCACTTCCGCCATCCAATCGGCGCTCTGTGAACGCCAGCGGTAGGCCCGGTTGTTGGCGACGTGATTGCCGTCGTCGATCAGGTTGAGGGTCACCGGGCCTTTGACCTCATGCGCCAGCCGCTCGGCGTCGCGCCACGGCACGATACGATCGAGCTTGCCGTTCATGATGTAGATCGGACAGGCGATGTTTTGCGCGACACCGACGAGCGACAGCGTCGCGGCATGGCTTTTCGCTTCCGCTTGCGTTTCGCAATGACTGCGCACACGAAACGCCTCGCGGGTGAGCTCGGGCAACCCGTCCCAGGCAGCGGCCCAGTCGAATGGCCCGCCGAGCGCGATACAGGCCTTGATCCGTTTCTCGAAGGCCGTTGCGCGCGGCGCATAATAGCCGCCGAGGCTGAC
Organism: Xanthobacteraceae bacterium; assembly: GCA_046714775.1. Classification (GTDB taxonomy): domain Bacteria; phylum Pseudomonadota; class Alphaproteobacteria; order Rhizobiales; family Xanthobacteraceae; genus VAZQ01. The sequence continues at coordinate 6,094 of JBKKAF010000045.1, forward strand.
GCCCCACATCCCGATGCGTAAGGGGTCGATATCGCGCCGCGTCTCGATGAAATCGAGCACCGCACGCACCGTTACTTCGTAGTCGCCGCGAATGGCGAAATCATATTCGCCTTCGCCCTGACCCGGACCGTCGAACACCAAAGTGGCCAGACCGCGCGCCAGGAACGGCTGCTCATAGGCGTCAGTCTCCTCCTTGGCGGAATCGAGCCCGACCGCCATTACCACCACCGGCGGGCGCTCCACGCCTACGGGCTTGCGCAAGATCCCGGCGAGGAATTTCCCTTCATACGGCATCTCCACCCGCTCGCCCGGCGGATTGAGATGGGGCAGCGCCAGCGTGCGGCACGCAACCGCCTTGCGGTGCGCCGCCTGCATCTGCGGGATGTCGTGCACGAACAGGAATTTTCCGAAATGATAGTAGACGCCGGCGCGTTGCAGATGCTCGCCAGCACTGATGCATTGATTGTCGGCGAGCGCCGCGCTGCCCATCTCCTCGTGCAATGCCGCGCGCGCCGACCAGGCCCTGCACCAGTCGTCCCACGAGGCGATCGAGGCGGTGACCTCCTCGAAATCGGTGAGCGCCACGCCGTTGGCGACAAAGCGCGGCGCCCAGTGCGAGATCGCCGTCGTGACTTTGGGATCGGAGGACATGCCCGCCGTCAGCTGCCGGCTTCGTCGCGCCGGTACCAGGGTAGGAAGCGCGCGGTCGCCCGCACCAGCCCGATCTCGAACATCACGCAGGCAATGGTGAGCACCGCGACCGCGACGAAAGCGTCGTTGTGGCGGAAGGTACGGGTGTTCACCAGGATGAAATAGCCAAGCCCAGGAAGCGCTGCAAAGAACTCCGCGACGATGGCGCCGATCAGCGCGCGGCCGGCGGCGAGCCGCAGCCCGGCGAGCAGATAAGGCACCGACGACGGCAAGATTACGTCAAACAGCCGCGACCAGGGCGAGCCGCGGAACGAGCGCGAGACTTCGATGTATTCCGGCGGCACCGAGCGTGCGCCGTCCGCGACATTGAGGGCGATCGAGAAGAACGCGGCGAACACCACGGTGGCGAGCCGGGCATCGCCGGTATAGCCGAACCAAAGCGTCACCAGCGGCAGGATCGCCACCATCGGCATAGCGAAAAAGCCGTTGAGATAAGGCTGCAGCAGGCTCTCAAACAAGCGGATGCGGCCAATGGCGGCACCGACCAGCGTGCCAGCGATGAAGGCGATCACCAGGCCCTGCACGACGCCGGACAGCGTGATGCCGGCAGCCTCCCAGAACGCCGCGTTGCTGACTACGCGCGGAACCGCCATGACGATGCCGCTCGGTCGCGCCACATAGCTTGGCGCCCATAGCAGCACGGCGATCTCCCAAAACAGAACGATGGCGATGCCTGCGGTGATGCGCAGACCGGCGTCACTCGACAGCAGCGCCTTGAGGCGGGAGCCGTTCGCCGGCCGCGCGATGGTGAGGCCGGGCGCGCTCATCGGTGCAACCCCCGCCACGCCGCGAAGTGGTTTTCCAGCGCACGCCCGATGCCCATCAGCACCACACCGACAATGGTGATGACGATGATGCCGCCGTAGAGGCCCGGAATGTCGAAGTCCTGGCCGCTGCGGAAGATCAAGAGCCCGAGCCCGCTGCCGGACAGGAAGAACTCGGCCGCTACCATGCCGACGAGGCCGCGGCCGATCGCCAGCCGTATGCCGGTCATCGCAAACGGCAGCGTGTAGGGCACCAGCACGTCGCGCCAGATCTCCCATTCGCTGGAGCGGAACGAGCGGGCGACCTCCAGCAGTTCCGGCTTCAGGCTGCGCGCGCCCTCGATGGTGGTGTAGAGAATCGGAAACACCGCGAACAGAAATACGGTCAGCGATTTGGCCGTAAAGCCGTAACCGAAAATCGACAGAATGAACGGGATCAAAGCCACCATGGGGGTGGCGTAAAGCACCATGATGTAGCTCTCGAGTGCGACCCGCAGCCGCCGCATGCGCGCGAGCAGGAGTCCGACGCCGACCCCGATCACGATGGCAAAGGCGAGGCCGGTGAAGAACAGCGACAGCGAGCTCAGCAGCGCGTCAACCAGCACGCCGGACAGCGTGTATTCGTAGATCCGCGCCATGGTGGTGGTGAAGCGCGGCAGGAAGGCGGGGCCGATGCGGCTTGCCGCCGCTTCCCACACGATGGCGCCGAGCGCGAGCGACGCCACATAGGTCATCACTCGCGCAGCAGCGCCATTGGATGCCGGCATGGTTTGGCTCCCGCGCCGCAGCGCGTGCTGGTCCGGCCTTGTCTACTTCTTCACGAGCTTCATGGCGTCGTCGAATAGCGAGGTATCGACGAAGCGCGAATAGGTCACCGGCGTAGCTTCCGGCCGGATGCCGCCGACCTTCTTCTGCACCGCGATCACCTCTTCGATGTTCTTCTGGCTGAGACCATGGGCAGCCTTCGGCCAAAAGCCCATGGCGACATAGCCTTCAAGCGCGCGTTTGGCGTCGATAGGTTCGCGGCCGGTGGGGCCGGCGGCCTGCGCCACGCGATCGGCATTGGCCGGGTTGCTCATGAAATCCGTCGCCTCGATCAGCCCCGCGATCAAACCGACATAGGCGGCACGCTGCTTGGCGACCTTCTGCCGGGTGGTGGCGAGCGCCGTGTAGTGGCTGACCGGCGCCACCTCGCCGATGGTCACCACGATGTTGAGCTTCTTGCCTGAGATGCGCTCGACCGTCGGCCCCTCATCGAGATGCAGGACGGCATGCTTGATCTGGCCGGCGATTAAGGCCGCCGGTCCATTGGAGCTCATGCCCACTTCCTGCACATCCTTGAGCGTGAGCCCGCAGGACCCCAGCATCTGGCTAAGCGCAATCGAACGCGCGCCGCCCGACGCATCGACGGCAACCGGTTGACCCTTGAGGTCCGCGCATTTGACGGCTTCGGTGGATACCAGCCGCCAGGTCGGCTTCTCGTAGCCATAGATAATGACCAGATCGACGTCGGCATTGGAAATCATGTTGACGAGAAGGCCGGTGGGCGTGATCGACAGATCGATGTCGCCGGACACCACCGCGCGCGCAGCCGCTGCGCCGGTGTCGAACGGCCGCAGATTGACGTTGACGCCGTGCTTCTCGAACAGCTTCTCCTGGTTTGCCACCAGCGCCTGCACATTGACGAAGACCGGCGGGACGCCCGGCATCGCAAAGCTCAGCGTGGGCCGCTGCTGCGCTGTGCTGGTGCCGCCCATGGCGGCAAGCGCTGCAAGCGCGGACACCGCCGCTATGGTTTTGCCGAGATATTTCATGCTTTTCCTCCCTTACCTCAGACTTGTTCCCCGTCCTGGGCTTCCCCGTCCTGGGCCTCAAGCCGAGTTTAGCACCGATCTGTAGGCCCGGTCAGCGCTGCAATTGCAGTTCGGCGACCCGGGCCTCGTCCTTCAGTGTCTCCCAAACGTGCTCGCGCAAAGTCGCAAACCGCGGATGAGCGAGCGTTGCCCGGTCGCGCGGATGCGGCAGGTCGACATCGATCTCCTCAAAGACGCCGGCCGGCCGGCCCTTCAGCACGACCACCCGGTGGCCCATCAGAACGGCCTCTTCGATCGAATGGGTCACGAACACCATGGAAGTCGGCCGCAACTCCCAAATGCGCAGCAGCTCGAATTGCAGGATTTCACGGGTCTGGGCATCCACCGCCGCGAACGGCTCATCCATCAGCAGCACGCTCGGTTCGAGCGCGAGCGCGCGGGCGAGCCCGCAGCGCTGCTGCATGCCGCCGGAGAGCTGGTAGGGATAGGCTTGCTCAAAGCCGGCCAGGCCGACCAGCTTGATGAATTGCGGCACCCGCTCGGCAATCTCGGCGCTGGAATGCCCGGCCAGCTTAAGGCCGTAGGCGACATTGGCGAATACGGTCTTCCAGGGAAACAGGCCGAAATGCTGGAACACCATGGCGACGCCAGGCAGCGCGCCGTTGACCAATTGGCCGTCGATCTCGATCGATCCGGCTGAAGGCGGAATCAGCCCGTCGATACAGCGCAGCAGGGTCGTTTTGCCGCACCCGGACGGGCCGACCAGAGCGACGATTTCCCGATCGCCGACGTCGAAGTCGATGCCGCGAAACACTTCCAGCATGCCGTGGCTTTTGCCGAGCCCGCGCACCTTGATGCGGGCCTTGGCGCTCGCCGGTCGGCCGGCCGGAACGGCCTGCTCACGCGCTGCGATTGGGGTCATCGTCGCGCCCATTGGGGAAAGAGGCTTCCGCGTCCGGCAGGGTCATTGAAGCGCTCGGCGCGCTTAGCGCGGTCGCGGCGCGGTTGCCGGGCAAGGCCTTGCCGGTTTCGGCGCCATGGACCGTATAGATGTGCGGGGCGGCGCGGTTCACGTGCACCTGGAATATGTCGGGCCGGTTATAATGGCCGGCGAAGTCGTGCCGCAACTTCATGCGGATCCCGATTTCGAGGTCGCAATCCGCATACAGGATTCCTTCCTCCGTGCCCATCGGGCCGGCGACGACCCGGCTGTTGGGCGCGACGATCACGCTGCCGCCGGTGCAGTCGGGACTGCGCAGGAATTTTTCCGCCTCGGGTCCCGCTTCGAGCATCTCGACCATCCGGTCGTCGACCGTGCCGCAGGCCGAAATCACGAAGGCCTTGCTCATCTGCGCAAAGGCCTGCGAATCGACGGAGACGCGGTTGCGCATGGGATCGCCGCTGGTCGGAAAATGTTGGGGCCAGCTCATGATGTGAATGCGGGTGCCTTCCGCGGTCAAAGCGAAGATCGCGAGCGGATTGGAATTCTCGCCGCAAATGAGCGCGCTCATCGGACCGAAGTCGGTCTGGAAGGCGCCGAACGTGTCGCCGAAGCCGCCCATATGCACCAGCCGCTCGCCGACGGTCGGCATCAGTTTTTGGTGCTTGCCGATCAGCGTGCCGTCCGGGCCGATGAATACCTGTGTGTTGAACATCGTCCCAAGCGTGTTCGGTATTTTCTCGCAAACGCCCACCACGACATAGGCCTCTGCCTCGCGCGCCGCCGCGCACAGCGCGTCGGTTTCGGCGCCGGGGATTTCCACCGAGTTCTTGAACAGTTCGGTGGCGAGACGGTTGGAGACGATGCCGGTCGCCGAATGGTGGTGGTACCAGACCGGATGGGCCGGGATGAATCCTTCCGGAAAACCGATCACCCGCGCGCCGTTCTTGCCGGCCTCGCCGATCAGCCGGCAGGCTTTTTCGGTTGATCCTTCGCGATCGAGAAAAACCGACGCGGCCTGCACGGCCGCGACCTTCACCACCGAATAGACGTCACCCATTCCGCTGTCCTGGTTGCAATTCTATTGTCGAGCGGCTTCCTGCTGAGCAGCTTGGGCGCCAGCCGGCGCTTTGCTTCCGGCAGCCCGCGATCGGCATGACCTTCACTCGGCAGCCTCGCTGCTGGAACCAGGCTTCGGCTGGCCCCAATAATCCGCCGCCTGCTTGGATCGCGCCAGCGCCTCCGCCGTCTCGAAACCGGGCGCCATCGAGGCGTCGGTGCCGGCCAGCACCTGATGATGATCGATGTTGAGCGTGCGCAGCCAGCGCTGCTGCCCCATGGTCAGCGCGACGAAATAGCCGATCTCGACAAGCTCCGGCTCGCTGAAGTGGCGATGCAGGCGCGCCCAGAACGCATCGTCTGTCGGCAGGTCCCAGGTGATCGCCTCGGCATAGGACAGCGCCGCCTTCTGCCGGTCGTCGTAGCGGCTCGAGGCCTCGAAGTTGATCAGATCGCTGTAATCGTCCTCGACGATCCCTTGGCTCGCCGCCTTGAGCGAGCGCTGATTGCCGCAATATTCGCATTTCACCGCGCGCGAGACGTAGATGCGGCACAATTCCTTGACGGCGTGCTCGGCCACCCCGTTCTTGAACACGTCGCGCCAGCTGTTGGCGAACGACCAGAACACCGCCGGAACGTGCGCCCGCACCGCCTGGCTTTCCGGGCGCGGGGTGCCTTCGCGCCGGCAGCGGTCGAACTCCGCCAGCATGGCCGCATCCGTGACGGTCGCCGGGTCGATGTAGCTGATCCGCGGCTTCGACATTCGGCCTCCCTTTGGGTGCTGCGGGCGTCACGGTGAACGAAGTCTTGCGCGCCCGGCATGTTGCCGCATCGTCCGCGTGCGATCAACGGGTTGGTTGCCGGCTGTTTACCAACACCCCCGCGCTACGTCCCGGCAAATCGAAGCGGACAGCGCGTAATCGTCGGCGCCTTCGCGCCCATCGGGCACAAATGCGACACGGCTGCGCCGCGCCCTGCGCGTACCGCCGGTCACAATCGTTTCCAGACATTCATGTGATTGTGAATCCCGGTCAAGGTTACCTCAAAGTGCACCGAACGAATACACCAACGATAAACGCTAGGGATTCAAGTTCTCTTCAGCATAGGACGAGAACCCCGCGCCGTTTCACCAAATCAATACTCCCTGCAGGCCTATATTCGCTCCGACAAAAACGGCGGAAGAGCGCCGGCGAAAAAAGGAAACAGGCGTGCGCAAAAGCACCATCGTCATGATCGGCTTTGCCGTTCTGTTCGGACTGCTCGCGGTTTTCATCGCGCAGTCCTGGCTGAACCATCAGGCCGACATGCGCGCAAAGAATCTCGAAGCGCAAAACAAGCCGCTGGCCACCAAGACGATCGTCGTCGCCAGCAAGCCGCTGCGCTTCGGCAATGATCTCGTCGCGGTGTCGCTGCGCGAGATTCCGTGGCCGGAAAACATGGTCCCGGCCGGCGCGTTCAATAAGATCACCGATCTCACGTCGGCGGGCCGCCGCGTGGTGCTGTCGGCCATCGAAGCCAACGAGCCGATTCTCTCCTCCAAGATCACCGGCCCGGGACAGCGTGCGACACTGTCGGCGGTGCTGCAGGAAGGCATGAAAGCGGTGACCATCCGCGTCAACGACGTGGAGGGCGTTGCCGGCTTCGTGCTGCCAGGCGACCGAGTCGACGTCGCACTGACGCGCCACAGCGACAAGTCCGCCGCTACCAGCGACGTGGTGCTGCAGAACACCAAGGTGCTCGCCATCGACCAAATGGCCGACGATCGCACCGATAAGCCCTCGATCGTCAAGGCGGTCACGCTCGAAGTGGACACGGTCGCGGCGCAAAAGCTGGCACTGGCCTCCTCGGTCGGCAACCTGTCGCTGATGCTGCGCCGGGCCGGCGAGGCGAATTCTGAATCGACGCGGCGCGTCACATTGACCGATCTCGTTGGCGGCGCTGCGCCGACCGCCGCCGCCGCGCCTATCCAGGAAAGCCGTTTCATTACGGTGGGCGTCCGGCGCGCGGGCAAGCGGGAAGATTACAGCGTGCCGATGGAAGGCGCCGCTGCTGCGGTCGCAACGACGCAACGGAGGCAAGCCCTCCAATAATCGGGAAGTTCGTCGACTTCGGGGATGGGGTCTTACAGGGTGGGGAAAAAGAAAATGAGTATCGGGATCGAGCGTCATGCCACGGCCATCGGCCGGCGGCTTCTGGACAGGACCAGTGATGTGGGGCGGGGGGCCGGCGGGAGCTGGCTGATACAAGGACGTCGGCTCCGGCGTCGGCTCCTCGCCGCGCTTGCGGCAGCCGGGCTGCTGCTTTCCATCATCGTACCAAGCACGGTGCAGGCGGCCGACACGCGGCTGCTGCAGATCAGCGGCCCACAGCGCACCGTCTCCATCACCGTCGCCGTCGGCAAGACAGAAGACGTGCGCATCGACACGCCGCTCACCGACATCACCGTCGGCGATCCGGACGTGGCCGACGTGACGCCGCTGACCGACCGCTCGCTGTCGGTGCTCGGCAAGAAGATCGGCACCACCAGAGTCACCATCTACGCGGAAGGTAAGCGGCAGATCGGCATCTTCGACATCGAAGTGTCCTATGACGTGTCGCGGCTTTCCGTGGAGATCCAGCGTTTCGCCGGCAACACCATCAAAGTGTCCTCGGTCAACGGCCGCATCATGCTGTCGGGAACGGCACAGGATGCCGCCACCCTGGATAAGGCGGTCGTAATCGCGCGCCAGTTCGCACCCGAGATCATCAATTCGGTGCAGGTGTTGCAGCCTCAGCAGGTCATGCTGGAGGTGCGTTTCGTCGAAGCCTCGCGCCAGGCCGGCCGCGAGCTCGGCTTGCAATGGAACGTGTTCGGCAATCGCGGCGTGGCGAATATCGGCAGCCGTCGGTCCGCCAGCAGCCTTCCGATCACTGCGCCGAGCAGCGCCACCAATATTCCCGTCGGCGAAACGGCGGCCGGCGTTCTCTCCGGCGCCTCTCCCTTCGGCTTCATGCTGGGCCGCATGATCGCCAACGGCACGACCATCGACGTGCTGATCAATGCGCTCGAACAGAAGGGCCTGGCGCGCAGCCTGGCGGAGCCCAACCTCACGGCGCTGTCGGGCGACACCGCGAGCTTCTTGGCCGGCGGCGAATATCCGATCCCGGTTTCCGGCAGCAACAACTCCATCACGGTGGAATACAAACGCTATGGCGTGGGACTGGCGTTTACCCCGACGGTGCTCAGGGACGGCCTGATCAACATCAAGATCGAGCCGGAGGTGAGCCAGTTCGACCCCAACCATGCGGTGGCGGTCGGCAACGGCATCTCGGTGCCGGCGCTGATCGTGCGCCGCGCCAGCACCACGGTGGAGCTACGCGACGGCCAGAGCTTCGTGATCGGCGGCCTGTTGCAGAACACCAGCACTGCCAATCAGGAGCAGTTGCCCTGGCTTGGCGACGTGCCGGTGATCGGCGCGCTGTTCCGCAGCGCCTCCTACCAGAAGAACGAGACCGACCTCGCCATCATCGTCACGCCGCGCATCGTGCGGCCGGCGCGGCCGGGCGATCCGATCCAAACGCCGCTCGACAATACGCTGCCGGCCAATGACGCGGACTTCTTCCTGATGGGCAAGGGTGAGCTCACGCGCACCGAGGCCCGCTACGCCGCCGGCCTGCAACGTCCATTCACCGGGCACATGCTCGACCTTCCCAAGGGAGTCGCCAATGTCGTCGTCGAAGCCAAGAACTAAGGCGGGCTGCCGGCTGCTCGCCGCGGCCGTCAGCCTCGGCGCCCTCCTCGGCGGCTGCTCGGACATCTATTTCGACCGCCGGGAGACCGTGGCGCTGGGCGCCGAGGACGCTGTGGCCACCAACAAGGTCACCCACATGGTCGACCCGTGGCCACGGCACAGCGCCAACCGCAACATCGCCTTCAATGGCGAGCGCATGCAGGCCGCGCACGAGCGCTACCGCACCGGCAAGGTGATCGCGCCGGTCAACGTCACCACCAGCTCGGCTGCCTATCAGCAGGCGCAACAGCAGGCGGCGGCCGCCAACAGCGCCACCCAGACCACCGGCGCGCCGGCGGCGCCGGTGAAATAACGGGCAGGTCCGCCCTCCCCTTCGAATGCAACGTGAGTGCACATGATGCGAATCGGCCGGTCCAATAATCCAGCGGGCAAGACCCAGGTGGTCGTGCTGACCGCCGACGCCGGATTCGAGGAGCAGGTGCGCCTGACCTTCGGCGGCAGCGAGCAGATCGTGCTGCGCGTGATATCCGGCACCCTCGCCGGGATAGAAGGCGATCTCGCGCTTGAAGGCGCCACCGTCGCCGTCGTCGATCTCGATGCCAGCCGGCCGGAAGAAATGCAGGCGCTCGAGCGCCTGATGGCGCGCGTCGGCACCTGGCCGCCGGTGATCGTGCTCACCCAGGCGTTCGACGAGAGTGTCGCGCGCACGCTTTTACAGATGCGGGTTGCCGATTTCATGGTGAAGCCGGTCTCGCCGGTCGAACTGGTGCGGACCTGCGCGCGGGTCGCCAAGAGGCCCAGCGCCACGGAGGCGACCGAAGCGCAGATCTATACCTTCCTCTCCGCGGTCGGCGGCGCCGGCGTCACCACGCTGGCGCTGCAGACCGCGATGCTGCTGCTCAACAGCGGGCAGCGCGGCAAGTCCTCGACCTGCCTGGTCGATCTCGATTTCCAGCACGGCGCCTGCGCCGACTATCTCGATCTGGAGCCGCGGCTCAACCTGGGCGAAATCGAGCCGCGCCCGGAACGGCTCGATCGGCAGTTGCTCGAAGTCATGCTATCGCATCATCAGTCCGGGCTTGCTGTGGTCGCCGCGCCAAACCGGCCGGCGGAAATGCGCTCGTTCGATCCGGACGTGGTCACCCGCCTGCTCGATCTGGTCTCGACGAATTTCGACTACGTCGTGTTCGACATGCCGCGTACCTGGTTTTCCTGGACCGATAGCGTGTTGCTCGGCTCCGACAAGCTATTCATCATCAGCGAAATGACGGTACCCGGCCTGCGCCAAGCCAAGCAACTGGTTGAGGCAATCGAAGAGCGGCTCGGCGACAGCCCGCAGGTGCAGGTCATCGTCAACCGGTTCGAGGAGCGCATGTTCTCATCCGGATTGCGCAAGAGCGATATCGAGCACGTGCTCGGGAAATCGTTCGCGGGGGCGATCCCGAACAATTACAGCCTGGTACGCGAGGCGATCGACCGCGGCGTGCCGCTCGACGAGGTCAAGCCGGGCAACAAGATCACGCTGCAGCTCAAGAAGCTGATTCTGCCGCAACCGGACGGAAAACCCGCGCCGCAGCCAGGAGCTGCGGATGAAAAGAACAAGAAATTGAAGCTGTCCTGGGCTCGGTAAAGAGCCCAGGACGCGATTTAAGGAAACCCAATGGCCGGACGTTTCACCACCCGTCGCGCTGCAGGACCCGAGCTGCCGCCGGGCCCGAAGGCGCCCGCGTCCGCGCCCGCGCCCGAGAGCATGTCCTGGACGGTCTTTCCGGAGGCCGCGCCGGAACCGGCTGCGCGGACCGCAAGTGAGCTGATGAGCAACAAGCTGCTGGACGCCAAGGTCCGGCTGCATCGCCGCCTGATCGAAGAAGTCAATCTGCAGGCACTGGAGAAACTGTCGGAGGACGAAATCCGCCAGCACATCCAGCAACTGGTCACGCAATACATCCTGACTGAGCGGCTGGCGCTGAATACCCAGGAGCTGAACGACTTCGTCTCGGAAATTATCGACGAGATGACCGGGCTTGGGCCGCTCGAGCCGCTGCTCAAGGACCCCGGGGTGAGTGATATTCTGATCAACGGTCATGAATGCGTTTATGTCGAGCGCGGCGGCGTGCTGGAACCGTGCGGGGTGCGTTTCAAGGATGAGCAGCATCTGCTGCGCATCATCAACAAGATCGTCTCCGCGGTCGGCCGCCGGGTCGATGAATCGCATCCGATGTGCGACGCGCGCTTGCTTGACGGATCGCGCGTCAACGTCGCGGTGCGTCCAATCGGCGTCGACGGCCCGCTGGTGTCGATCCGCAAATTCTCCAAGAAGCCGTTTAACCTCAACAAGCTGATCGAAGTGGGCGCGCTGCGCCCGCAAATGGCCGAGCTGTTGGGGGCGGCGGTCAAGGCGCGCGTGACAATGATCATTTCCGGCGGCACCGGCTCGGGCAAGACCACCATGCTGAACGCCCTCTCCGCCTTCATCTCGGAGAAGGAGCGGTTGCTGACCATCGAAGATGCCGCCGAATTGCAACTCCAGCAACCGCATGTCGGACGCATGGAGACGCGGCCGCCGAACCTCGAAGGTAAGGGCGAAATTCGCCAGCGCGAGCTGGTCAAGAATGCGCTGCGTATGCGGCCCGACCGCATCATCCTCGGCGAGTGCCGCGGCGAGGAAGCCTTCGACATGTTGCAGGCGATGAACACCGGTCACGAAGGTTCGATGGCCACCGTCCACGCCAACACGCCGCGAGACGCCATCTCGCGCTTGGAACAGATGATCGGCATGGCCGGCCTGCCGATGACCATCGCCTCGATCCGCGGACAGATCGCCGCCGCCATCCGCGTTATCGTGCAGCTGTCGCGCCAGTCCGACGGCAAGCGCAAGGTCACCAGCATCGCAGAGATCACCGGGCTCGAAGGCGACATCATCCAGATGCAGGAGATCTTCAAATATGTGCGGACCGGCACCGCGCCCGACGGCACCGTGATTGGCCACTACCAGGCGACCGGCGTGCGCCCGCGCTTCCTCGGCGACCTCGTAGCCATGGGGATCAAGATCCCAGGCAGCTATTTCGATCCGTCGCAACCGCTCTGATAGTCATGCCGTTCGATCTCGACCCAATTTATTTGATCTACCTGTTGGTGGCAGCCTCGGCCGGCCTGTTCGTCGAAGGCATCTATCTGCTGTGCTTTTCCGGCGGCTCCTACCGCAAGAACATCAATCGTCGCCTGAAGCTGCTGAAGGACCAGCCCGATCGCGAGAGCATTCTGGTTCAGCTGCGAAAGGAGCGCGGGCTGACCAAGACCGGCGGCTATAGCCTGAGTTTCGTCCATCTCAATCAGCTCGTGTTGCAATCCGGACTGACGCTTGGGATGGGCAAGTTGATGCTGTTCGCCGGGATCGGAGCCGTCGTCGCATTCGTCGCCGCGCTGATCTACCGCGGCAGCATCGTGGATGCGCTTCTGATCGCGCTGTTCTGCGGTCTTGTGGTGCCTTACATGCTGCTGCGCTTTCTCCGCAGCCGCCGGCAGAAGACGTTCAGCGCGCAATTTCCCGACAGCCTCGATATCATTGTGCGCAGCCTGCGCGCCGGCCACCCGGTGCCGATCGCGATCACCATGGTGGCGCGCGAAATGGCGGACCCGATCGGGTCGGAGTTTGGCATTGTCGTGGACGAAATCACCTATGGCTCCGATCTGGAGAACGCCCTGCGCAATCTCTATTTTCGCATCGGCCAGGAGGATGTGCCGTTGTTCGTCACCGCGGTCGCGATCCAGGGCGCGACCGGCGGCAATCTCGGCGAGATTCTGCAAAACCTGTCCAGCGTCATTCGCCAGCGCTTCAAGATGCGGCGCAAGATTAGGGCCTTGGCGGCGGAAGGACGCGCATCGGCGCTCATTCTGTCGTCGCTGCCGGTCGCCATGTTTCTCATCATCCAATTGGTCGCGCCCGATTTCTACGCGAATGTGTGGAAAGAGGACATCACCAAGACCGCGCTGATGGCCGCAGGGGCATGGATGGGCCTTGGCAATTTCATCATGTACCGGCTCGTGAACTTCAGGATCTGACGCGTGAGTGGCATTTACGATATTCTTGTCGACGTGTTCGGCGACAGCTCGGCAACGATGACGGCCTTGCTGGTGTTCTTGGCGGTTGCGGTGCTGACCTTCGGCATCATGGCGATGGTGCATGCGCGCGGCGCGGTCAAGCGGCGCGCCGCCGGCATTGCCGAGTACATCGGCGATCGCCCCGACAACGACCAACGCTCGTTGCGCAATTCCAGTATGAAGGCGGCGCAGCATCTGCTCGACTACACCACCAAACATTATTCGGCGAATGACAGCGGCGACACCAAGGTATTGCGTCGCCGGCTGATCCACGCCGGTATCTTCGACGGCAAGGCAGTCGCCTATTTCTTTCTGGCGCGCACCTGCTTTGCGGTCGGTCTGGCGATCGCCGCATTTTTCTTTGCGCCGATGTTCATGTCGCAAAGCGGATCGGGATTCTGGCTGGTGGTGATCGTCGGCGGCATCGCCGGCTATCTGGCTCCGAGCCTCTACCTCGATCGCCGCATCGCGGCACGCCGCAATCAGCACCGCGCCGGCTTCCCCGATTTCATGGACCTCCTGGTGGTGTGCGCCGATTCCGGTCTGAGCATGGAAGCGGCGCTCGACCGGGTCGGGCGCGAGCTTGGCGATTCCTATCCGTCGCTGTGCGCCAATATCCACATGGCCAATCTCGAGATCCGCGCCGGCCGCACCCTGAGCGAGGCGCTGGAACATCTCGGCGACCGCCTCGGCCTGGACGAGGCGCGCTCGTTCGCCACCTTGATCCAGCAATCCGCCGAGCTCGGCTCGAGCATCACCGACGCCTTGCGCGTCTACAGCGACGACATGCGCCACAAGCGGCTCTCGCGCGCCGAGGAAAAGGCCTACAGCCTGCCGGCCAAGCTGTCGGTGCCGATGATGGTTTGCATCTTCCCGGTCCTTTTCGTGGTGATCCTGTTGCCGGTGTTCGTGCGGCTCTATACCGGGAACTACTAGCCACTCCCCGGTTTCTGCTTTATCCTATTGAAATCGCAGTTATTTTTAGGCGCTGACGGTTCCCTGCAATGCGAGGGAAATTCTTAACCATCGTCACCTAGCTTGCCGTAGCGGGTTGTTTGTCGACAGCCGCCTCGGAAGCCCGCGCCCGTGCTTTCG
>JBKKAF010000046.1:0-15055 GCA_046714775.1 Xanthobacteraceae bacterium
GCCGCAAGGCGGTGGCGCTGCCGCTTCGGTTCGATGACGGAAAGGTTTATCTCGGACCGCTCAAGATCGCCGAGACGCAGCCGCTGTTCTAGATTTTCAATCTGAGGAATACGGTTTCGGCACCGGCGCGTCCGGCAAACTCGGATGCGCGCGGCCGAAATCGGGCGCGGGCGAATCCTGTCCGATCTGGACGATGCCGCGGCGGATCGCACGCGTGCGGTCGAAGTGATCGAACAATGCGTCGCCGTCGCCGCGGCGGATGGCGCGCGTGAGTTTCGACAGGTCTTCGTTGAACGTGCCGAGCATTTCCAGCACGGCTTCCTTGTTGTGCAGGAACACATCGCGCCACATGGTCGGATCGGACGCCGCGATGCGGGTGAAATCGCGGAAGCCGCCGGCGGAAAATTTCAGGACTTCGGATTCGGTCACGTCACCGAGCTCGTTTGCCGTGCCGACGATGGTGTAGGCGATCAGATGCGGCAGATGGCTGGTCACCGCCAGCACCAGATCGTGATGATCGGGAGTCATGATCGCGACATTGGCGCCCAGTTTCTCCCAGAACGCCTTCAGCTTCTCGGTCGCGGCCGAGATCGGCCCGCATCTCAAGGCCGGCGCTGTCGTTTCCGATGTGGGCTCGGTCAAAGGCTCGGTCGTTCGTGACATGGCGCCTCACCTGCCCGCCGGCATCCATTTCGTGCCCGCGCATCCGGTCGCCGGCACCGAATACTCCGGCCCCGACGCCGGCTTCGCCGAGCTGTTCGTCAACCGCTGGTGCATCCTGACGCCGCCCGAGGGCGCCGATACAAAACAGGTGGAGCGGCTGGCGGCGTTCTGGACCGCGCTCGGCGCCAATGTCGAGACCATGAGCGCCGAGCACCACGATCTGGTTCTGGCGGTGACCAGCCATCTGCCGCATCTGATCGCCTACACCATTGTCGGCACCGCCGACGAACTCGGTGCGGTGACGCGTTCGGAAGTGATGAAATTCTCCGCCGGCGGCTTTCGCGACTTCACGCGCATCGCCTCGTCCGATCCGACCATGTGGCGCGACATCTTTCTCGCCAACAAGGACGCGGTGCTGGAAATGCTCGGTCGCTTCAACGAGGACGTCGCCGGCCTCACGCGCGCGATCCGGCGCGGCGACGGCGAGGCGTTGTTCAATCTGTTCACCCGCACGCGCGCCATCCGCCGCGGCGTGGTGGAGATCGGCCAGGATTCGCCGGCGCCCGATTTCGGCCGCCCGCATCCAGACCTCCCACACGAGCCGCTGCCGAAGCCTGACACCGCCGATAAAAAGTGACGCCTTGCCGACCGTGGGTCAGCGCCTAATAGGCGCCCCAGTGATACGGCACGCGATTGAAGTTGTGCACCTCAACCACGTGGTTGCGCTCGCCCCAATCGACGTCAGGGTTGGAAGAGACCGACGGCACGCGCTCAAGCTCGGCGTCGCTCAGTTCCACGCGATAGGCGTCGAGGCCGGGATGATAGCTCAGGCTCTCCCAGGGGACCGCGAGATGCTTCTTGCCCAGGCCCAAAAAACCGCCGAAGCTCAAGACCGCATAGGCGACCTTGCCGCTCCGTTTATCGATCATAAGGCGCTGTATAGTGCCGATCTTTTCGCCGCCCGAGGGCCGCACCGGCGTGCCTTCCACGCGATCGCTTGCGATCAAATTGTGGGATGAGCGCATCATGGTGTCGATCATCGTCGCCTCCATCATCGTGCCAGGCTGACGATTAAAACGCGTTGCAATAAGGCGGCGTTCCGGCGTGGCGGCATGGGAGCCATGCCGGAATCGAGAGGCCGGCCGCTCGGCGCCTTTCTGTAAAACGAATCTTAAAACAGCGGCGGGACTTGTCCGACGGGGATCAGGCCGAGGAAAACCGCGCCGTCGACAAAGCGCAGCGGCAGCGCCACCGCCTGCTTGCCTTCCAGCGTGGTGCGCTGCCCGAGCGCGCCGAGGCCGAGCATGATGCCGGGGCCGGCATTCTGTCGCGCCACCTGGCCGAGCCCCGGCAGCAGGCGGTCGAGCGCACCGATCGCCGATCCCACTTGGCCCTGCGACAAGGCCCGATCGAGATCGAGCATCTTGAGCACTTTGTCGAGCCCGACGATGGTCACCTGGAACTGTCCGTCCAACCCGCCGCGCGGCGACAGTGCGAGCGTGCCGGCGCCGACCGCGATCACGTCGCCCTGCTGCAGGCGCGCCTTGGCGATTTCGATCTGGCCGCCGCGCGCTTGGATTTCCCGAAAGCGCAGCGGCCACGGCTTGGGTGAGAAGTCTGCCAGCCCGCGCAGGATGGTGGTGATGTCGGCGTCGAACGGTTGCGCCATCAGCGGATGCAGCGTGGGCGTGGCGGCCGCCGTCAGCTGTAGTACGAGATCGATGACCGGATTGTCGGCGGCGGTGCCCGACGATATGCGGCCGTGCAATTCCGCGCGCTCGGCCTTGAAGAACGCGGCGGTGTTGCCGTCTGCGACGCGGTCCACGTTCGGCTGATCGACGGCAAGCGAGATCCGCTCGGGCGCCTGCGGCAAGCCCCGCATGCTCGAACGCGCAAGCGTCCAACCGGCGATGAATTCCGGCGGGCGGCCGAGCTCCGCAATGGTCAGCGGCGCGGTGAATTCGCTGATCAACAGCGTCGGCTGGTAGATCTGCGAGGCGACCAGGATCTCCTTGATGGTGACCGCAAGCTGCGGCTGATTGCTGTGCAGCTGCGCGACCGCTTCGACGCAACGCACCTCGATACGGAACGGAAAGCCGCCGATCTCCTGCTCGCCGCAATTGTAGATGCGTCCCGACTTGGCCTCGCGCTCGCGCCAGCCGTCAATGGCGGTGCGCGCGAGCGAGGCGGCATAGAACCAGCCGCCGCACCAGGCGATGGCGAGCACGATCACCGCGACCGGTATCAGCAGCGGCCAGCGCCGCCGGCGTGGGACGTGCACGGGATAGGGCATCGTTGAGGTTCCTGACCGCATCATAGTTATAGTTCCAGCCCCCGATTGCGGCGTTTCGGAGGTTGCTCCTTGCCCTAAAAGGGAACGTCGATTTACCACGAAGCCGATGGGCTTGATTGCGCGCGGCTGCATCTTTAGGCGACGCATGGATGTCCTGCTCCCCTTTTCAGTTTGGCTGATCTAAATAGCGACGATGAATCCGGATCTCCAACACGCTCCAGAGGACCTCTGGGTGTTCGGCTACGGCTCGCTGATGTGGCGGCCGGGCTTCGATTTCCTGGAAAAAGTGGAGGCGCGGCTGTTGGGTGCCCACCGCGCGCTCTGCGTCTACTCTTTCGTGCATCGCGGCACGCCGGAGCGGCCGGGTCTGGTGCTCGGCCTCGATCGCGGCGGCATGTGCCGCGGTCTGGCCTTCCGGGTGGCGGCAAAGAAACGCGCCGAGACCGTCGCTTATCTGCGTGAGCGTGAGCAGGTGACAATGATCTATCGCGAATCCATGCGCCGGGTGTGGTTGCAAGGCGAGCCGGAGCGGCAGGTTTCGGCGCTCTGCTACATGGTCGACCGCAGCCATCCGCAATATGCCGGGCGGCTCACGCTGGAGCAGCAATTGCATCACGTGCGGCAAGGCCACGGCCAGTCCGGCGCCAATCGCGACTACGTGGTCGCGACCGTCGCGGCGCTGGAGGGGATGGGCTATCGCGAAGGCGAGCTGCACCTGCTGGCGGCGCGGCTCAAAGGCGCGCACGAGACGAGAGCGGCCGCGAGCCCGTCAGCGTCAGGATGACGGCGCCAGCGAAGGCCGTTTCACGCCATTCTGTAAAAGTTCGCGCTCGCCTTCCGCGACCAGCCGCGCCGTGGCGCTCTCGATGTCGCGCTGCAAGCGCTCGGCGAACTGTTGCTTGTCGAGGCCGGGCTGGATCGGATCGAGGATCTCCACCAGGACCGTTCCGGGATAGCGCAGGAACGAGCGGCGCGGCCAGAACAGTCCGGAATTGAGCGCGATCGGCAGGCACGGCACGCCGGTTTCGGCGTAGAGATGCACGATGCCGTATTTGTAGGCCGGCTCGGCGCCGGGCGCGCGGCGGGTGCCCTCCGGGAAGATGACGATCTGCCGGTTGTCGGCGAGCGCCTGGCGCGCGTAGCCGGTCATGCCGGCGAGCGCCTGGGAACGCTTGCCCCGATCGACCGGGATCATGCCGCCCTTCCAGCTGTACCAGCCGAAGAACGGAATCCACATCAGCTCCCGCTTGATGATGAAGGTGGGATCGGAAAACAGCGACAGCAGCGCAAACGTTTCCCAGATCGACTGGTGCTTGGAAGCGACCAGGAGCGCACCGGGCGGGATCTTTTCCAGGCCGCGGAACTCGTAAGTGATGCCGCAAAGCACGCGTAACAGCCACAGGCTGGTGCGGCCCCAGAACGTGGCGACTTTGACGATCGCCCGGCTCGGCAGCAGCAGCGTCGGCAGCGCCAGCAGGAGCTGCACGATCAGATTCAGATAGAACAGGATGTTGAAAACGACGGAGCGGACGATGAAAGACACGATGGCGGCCTTTGACGGACTCATTCTGCGCGCGGGTTCACCAGCATGCGGACGTGGGCGAATATATACTTCAGATATTCCGAGATCAGCAGCCGCGCGGTCGCCGCGTTCCACCACGGCTGCGTCCGCAGCTGGTCAGAGACGACGGGAAACGGAATCAGCGTGACGTCGGGAAGCTGATGGGCGATCTCCGCCAGCGCGCGTGGCATATGATAGTTCGAGGTCACCACGATCAGCGAGCGGAAACCCTGAGCCTGCGCCCAACGCCCGGTTTCCACCGCATTGCCGAGCGTGTTGAGGGAACGGTCGAAATCGACGCAGCAGCGCACCACGCGCGCATAGTCGGGGTTGAACCGGGAAATCTCGGCCAGAGTGGTGGCGCGGTTGGCGCCACTGATCAACAGCCGCCGCCCGCGCTCGGCGGCGAGGAGCTCCATGGCGTCGGCCACGCGCGAGGAACCGCCGGCGAGCGCGACGATGCCGTCCGCCTTGCGCGTCAGTTTGATCTCCTCGTCCGGGAGCCGCCAGACAAAGGCGGCGAAGCCCAGCGACAACAGCAGCACGGCGAGCCCCGCCAGCCATAGCGTCGTCCGGCCGACCCGCCGCAGCAGCGACGGCGGCGCAAGCGGCTCCGCTTGCCGTGTCACGACGGCGCCGTCATCGGTCTTCGGGCCCCACCATCGGCATCGATCATCCATCCCAGCGGAATCATAGCGCAAAATCCGGCAGCGCGGTGGCATTGCCACGAAGGTAGCATCACCACGAGGGTCGCATCACCACACACGAGGTGGCACGCGGCCGTTACTGAATGGTTTCCAGCGTACGGTTGACCGTGCGCCGCGAGGTGACGGCGGTGACGGCTGCGATCAGCACGACCTGGGCCAGCACGGCCGCATAGCCCGGCCAGCCGATGGAAAACTGCCCGAACAGAACCGAGAGTTGATCGCCGCCGGCAGTGCCGGGCAGCCAGCGATTGAACGCTTCGGCGAGCGCGAACAGCGCAATCGCGCCGCCGCCGCCGATCACGCCGCCCTTCAATCCGAGCATCAGGAAATGGCGCTGGAAATGGCCAGCGATGAAGCCGTCCTTGGCGCCGACGAAATGCAGCACCTCGATCACCGGACGGTTGGCCGCCATGGCGCCGCGCGTGGCGAAGGTCACCGACAGCATGGTCGCGATCAGCACCAGCGCCAGGATGCCGACGCCGCCGGCCACCGCGGCATGGGCCATCGTGCGCATACGGTCAACAAAGCCGCGGTGGTCGTCGAGACTCGCGCCGGGCACCTGCCCGCTCAGCGCCTTGCGCAGCTGCGGGAAATCGGGCGTCGCCCCGGGTGCGAGCCGCACCACGATCAGCCGCGGCAGCGGCAGATCGCCGAGCGCGAGCCCGGTGCCGAGCCACGGCTCGAGCAGCCGCGCGGATTCCTCTTTGCTGTAAGGCCGCACCTCGGCGATGCCGGGAAAGCCGCGGGCGATGCCGGCGGCCTTGCCGACGTCGGCGTCGATATCGCGGCCGCTCGCTGGACGGATCTGGATCGTCACTTCACGCGCCACGTCGGCCTGCCAGTCGCCGGCCGCCGCATAGACCAGCAGCACGGCGCCGATGGTTAGCGAGGCGAGGAAAGTCATGATGGCGACCACCGCCACCAAAGCGCGGCCGGCGATCGTCGCCTTCGGCACGATCGGCGTCTCGATGCGCGGCAGCGGACCCTCCGGCATGCGGGCGGTTGCCGTCATGTCGCTCTGCTCATGCGCATCCATGGCGTCAATCGTAGACATGCAGCCGACCTTCGTGAAGCACGAGCCGCCGCGCGTCGTATTGGTCCATCAGCGCGATGTCATGGGTAGCGACGATCACCGAGGTGCCCGACTTGTTGAGCTCGACGAACAGCCGCAGCAGCCGTTGCGCCAGAGTGGGATCGACATTGCCGGTCGGCTCGTCGGCGAGCAGGAGCTGCGGCCGCGCGATCACTGCGCGCGCAATCGCGGCGCGCTGTTTCTCGCCGCCCGACAGCACCGGCGGCAGCGCCCACATCCGTTCGCCAAGCCCGACCCAGTGCAACAGCTCGACCACCTCGTCGCGGAAACTGTCTTCCGAGCGCCCCATCACCCGGAACGGCAGCGCGACATTCTCATAGGTGGTCATGTGGTCGAGCAGCCGGAAATCCTGAAACACCACGCCGATGCGCCGCCGCAAGGTCGCGAGCGCGTCCTTGCTGAGCAGCGCCACGTCATGGCCGAACAGGGTGATCAGCCCGCGGGTCGGCCGCAGCGACAGGAACAGCAGGCGCAACAGCGAGGTCTTGCCCGCCCCCGACGGCCCGGTCAGGAACTGGAAGGAATGGGGCTCGATCCGGAAGGTGAGGTCGCGCAGCACCTCCGGCCCCAACCCGTAGCGCAAGCCGACATTCTCGAATCGGACCACGTCGCCTCCACCACCGAATCGCGCTTATAGCAATGGCGGCGGGCTTTGACCCGTCCCAGGGCGGGCGAAAGCGGGCGAAAGCGTGCCCGGGGCCGCCGGCCGGACATGGTTTCCGATCCGTTAACGGACCGCTGCTAGCGTCCTCGCCCGAGTTAAATTCGCCTCGAATCACCGATGCTGATCGCCTGTCCCAATTGTACGAGCTCCTACCGGGTCGAGCCGTCCTCGCTGGGTCCGGCGGGACGGTCGGTGCGTTGCGTCCGCTGCAGGAAGGTCTGGTTTGCCGCCGATACCGCGGCGCTGGCGGCGATCGCGCACAGCCACCGCGCCGAGGTCACCGAATTCGTGGCTGCCACGCCGATTGCCGAGCTGGTGGCCGCCGCCGAGCCGCAAGCGCCTGAGCCACCGCCTGAGCCGCTGCCGGAGCCGCCGCCGGAGTGGGTGGGCGACACGGTCGAGATCACGGACGTCAAGGCCGACTGGGGGGTCGCGGTAGATCCGATTTTGGCCGCCGAAGCCCGCCGCCTCGCCGCCATCGACGACGCGCCCGCGCTGGCGGACGATCCGGAGCAACCGCCATCAAATTTCACCCCCGGCGAAGAGCCGATCCCGCAATCCCAGGAACTGATCGCCCTCGCCGACGCGCCGGCGCTAGTGCCGGTTCACGAGGAACCCATCGCGCTGCGGCCGGCCTATATGGGCCATGTTGAACCCGAGGCCGCGCGCGGCAGCCGGCGGCCTGGCAAGTCAGCGGCCCGCCGATGGCCGCGCCCAAGATTGTCCACCGCCATTCTGGCGCTGGTTGCAGTCAACATCGCGGTGATTGCCTGGCGCGCTGAAGTGGTGCGCTGGGCGCCGCAGACCGCGGCGCTCTATGCCGCCATCGGACTACCGGTCAATATTCGTGGTCTGACCTTCGCCGATATCGCCACCGAGCACGCGACCCACGACGGCGTGCCGGTGATGGTGGTGGAAGGCACCATCGTGAGCGCGACCGCGCGCGCCGTCGAAGTGCCGCGGTTGCGCTTTGCGCTACGCAACGATAGTGGCCTCGAAATCTACACCTGGACGGCAATGCCGGCGCGCAGCGTGCTGGGCCCGGGCGAAAGCCTGAGCTTCCGCTCGCGGCTCGCTTCGCCCCCGCCCGAGGGTCACACCGTGGTCGTGCGTTTCTTCAACCGGCGCGACCAAGTCGCCGGCATCCAGTGAGGGTTTCATGGCACGCATTCTGATTGCCGAAGACGAGGAAGGCATCCGCAGCCTGGTGGCACGCGCGTTGGCGCAGGACGGCCACGACGTGCTGACCGCCAACGACGGCGCCGAGGCGCTCGACCTGCTCGCCCGTGAGCGGGGCGACTTTGCGTTGTTGCTGACCGATATCCGCATGCCGGTGATGGACGGCATTGCGCTGGCGCTGGCCGCCGCGCGCGACCATCCGGCAGTCGCCATCTTGCTGATGACCGGCTATGCCGACCAGCGCGAGCGCGCCCACGGTCTGGACGCGCTGATCCACGACGTGATCACCAAGCCGTTCTCGCTCGCCTCGATCCGCGCCGCAGTCACCGAGGCGCTGGCGGTGAATGCCCGGCGCATGCACTGAGCATGGGCGCGACGCGTTTCCGTCAGCGGCCGAGATCCTTCAGGCGTGCCTGGGCGCCTCGCTGCGCCCATTCGGCGATGCGATCCGTGGGCGGCGCCGACAGCGTCGAATTGTAATCCGCCACCGCCAGGTCGATCTTGCCTTGTTTTTCGTAAACCCGCCCGCGGCTGTAATAGGCGGCCGCATAGGTCGGGTTGATACGGATCGACATGTTGTAATCGGAGATGGCGCGATCCAGTTCGCCCTTATCCTGGTAGACGTCGGCGCGGTAGTCGTAGCCCTCGACATGCTTCGGATCCATCTTGATCGAGATGTTGTAGTCCGCCAGCGCGGCGTCGAGGTCGCCCTTCTGATGTTTCCAATAGCCGCGTGCGCGATACGCCGCAGCCTGACTGGTGCCGCTTCTTCGGCCGATCAAACGCGTACACGCGTTCAACCCTGTGTTGATAAATTCGGGTTTCTTGTAGTCATCCGAACCGAGCGAGAAGCATACCGTCGTGTCGTCGGCCGGGCCGGCGACGGCGGGCACAGCCAGCACGAAGGCCGTCGCCAGCCAGATCGACGCACCTGCAACGATATTGAACTTGCGTGTCATCGTTTCAGCTCCTGTAAGCGTGCACGGGCACCCCGGTGCGCCCATTCGGCGATCCGATCCGTGGGCGGCGCCGACAGCGCCGAATTGTAGTCCGCCACCGCCAAGTCGATCTGCCCTTGTTTCTCGTAG
Organism: Xanthobacteraceae bacterium; assembly: GCA_046714775.1. Classification (GTDB taxonomy): domain Bacteria; phylum Pseudomonadota; class Alphaproteobacteria; order Rhizobiales; family Xanthobacteraceae; genus VAZQ01. The sequence goes on from JBKKAF010000046.1 coordinate 9,249, forward strand.
ACGCGCCCGCGGCTGTAATAGGCTGCGGCATAGGCCGGATTGATGCGGATCGACATATTATAGTCGGAGATGGCTCGATCCAGTTGACCTTTATCCTGGTAGACGTCGGCGCGGTAGTCGTAGCCCTCGACGTTTTTGGGATCGTTCTTGATCGCAATGTTGAAATCCGCAAGCGCGGCGTCGAGGTCTTTCTTTTGATGTTTCCAATAGCCGCGCGCGCGATACGCCGCCGCCTGACTGGTGCCGGTTCGTCGGCCAATCAACCGCGTGCAAGCGTTCAAGCCTCGATCGATAAATTCGGGTTTCTTGTAGTCATCCGAACCGAGCGAGAAGCAGACCGTCGTGTCGTCGGCCGGACCCGCGACGGCGGGTACAGCCGGCACCAACGCCGCCGCCAGCCAGAGTGCTGCGCCGGTAACAATATTGCGTATCATCTTTTCAGTTCCTGTAAGCGTGTGCGGGCGCCCCGGTGCGCCCATTCTCCGGTGCGGTCGCGCGCCGGCGCCGATAGCGCGGCGTTGTAGTCGGCCACGGCGCGGTCGATCTGACCCTTGGTTTCGTAGACCCGCCCGCGCGTGTAGTAGGCTGCGGCATAGGTCGGATCGATGCGGATCGCCATGTCGTGATCGGCGATGGCACGGTCGAGCTCACCCTTGTCGGTCCACACGTCGGCCCGGTAGTCGTAGCCCTCGACATGTTTCGGATCGAGCTGGATCGCGCGGTTGAAGTCGGCGAGAGCGGTGTCCAGATCTTTCTTCTGGTGATGCCAGTAGCCGCGGGCGCGCAGCAGGTTCGCCAGACCGGTGCCGGAAAATTTCCCGGACGTAATCAAGCGATGGCAGGCGCGCAGTCCGACCTCGATGAATTCCGCTCTTTTGTAATCGTCCGAGCCGGTCGAAAAACAGGTGGTCCGGTCGTCCGCGGGCGCCGCAATGGCACCCGACGCCGCCGTAACGAACGCCGCCACGAGCAAGAACGCAACACGCATGAACCCCTCCCTGGGCAACGACGCCGCCCTTCGCCCGCTATTACGGCGGGCACCCACCTCATAATACCGCGGCGCGTGGCTGGTGGAAGCTCTGTGACGTGCAGAGGAGAGGATTCGCGTCTTGCAGGTGCCCGGGGCTGCGGGGCTAGGACTTTGCCTTCATTTCAAAGCCGGTCGGCGATGCCAGAGGTTGACGGCCGAACTTTTGCCCCCCGTTTGCGGCCGGGCGGCTAGAAATCCCGCAGCAGCCGCTCGATGTAATCCAGTTCGAGTTGCGGGCGGAAGTTCTCGCCGAAGCGCCGGCGCAGTTCTTCGAGAATGCGGCGCGCGCGCTGCACGTCGATCTCGCCGGGCACTTTCACCGTCGTGTCGTCGCCGTATTCGCGCCCGCGCAGCGGCCGCCCGAGCGGATCGGTCTGCTGGTCGGCGCGCGAGGGGCCAAGCCGCCCGGGCCGGCCCGGACCTTGACCCGGGCCCATGCCAAACTGCTGCTGCATGGACTGCGCCAGGCCCTGGGCGCCGCGGCGCAGCGCTTCCAGCGCACGGCCCTGGGAATCGACGGCGCCGTCGGCGTTGCCCTGGCCGAGCTGGCCTTCGGCCTCGCCCATGGCTTCGCCGGCGCGGCCGAGCTGACCCATCTCGCCCTGGCCCTGCTGGCCCTGCTGGCCCTGCTGGCCCTGCTGGCCGGGCTGGCCCATTCCGCGCTTGCGCAATTCTTCCAGCAGCTTGCTGAGCTGGTCGCGCAGGCCCTGCTGGTCCTGCCGCAGATTGCCCATGTCTTTTTGATCGCCCTGCTGGCCGCGCTGGCGGTCGCGCCGGGTGTCCTGGCCCTGCTGGAAGGTGCGGTCGCGCAACTGCTGCTGCCGGCGGATCATGTCGCCGAGCTGGTCGAGCTGCGACATCATATCGTCATCGCCGCCCTCGCCCATCTGGCCGGGGCGCGCCATCTGCAGGTTCTCCAGCATCTGCTGCAGCTCCTGCAGCATCTGCCGCGCCGCATCCTTGGCGCCGGAACGGGAGAGCTGCTCCAGGCGATCGATCATGTTCTGCAGGTCGCGCGAGCTCAGCATGCGCGAATTGCGATCCAGCGGCCGGGCAAGCTGTTCCGGATTTTTGCGCATCTGCTCGGCCAGCGCCTGTAGGAACTTGTCGAGCGCGGCGCGCAACTGATCGGTGAGCCGCTTGATTTCTTCGTCAGGGGCGTTGCGCTCGAGCGCCTGGCGCAACGCGTCCTGCGCCGCCCGCAATGCTTGCTCGGTGTCGGACATGTTGCCGTCTTCGAGACCGACCGCCATGTCCCATAGCCGCGCCACCACTTCGCGCAGCGACTCGTCGGTCTTGGCGCGCGCCAGTTGCGCGAAGATCGAGCGCAGGCCGAGATAGGTGCTGCTCGGCGTCTTGAAGCGCTCGGGCGCGAGCGAGAGCGCGTCGAGCGCGTTCAGCACGTCGGCCTGGGCGTCGCCGTCGAGCGCCAGGATGCGCCGCTGCTCGACCAAAGCGCGCGCCAGCGGATTGCCGAACGGCCGCTCCGGCAGTCGCAGCGCGAACGGATCGCTGCGCCCTTCGTTGCCGGCTTCGTCGCGCGCGATGAGCGTCATCGATACATCGACGCCGGCCCAGGGATGCTCGGTGAGGTCCTTGGTGGTCTGGCCGACGCCGTTCTTGGTGCGGGCCTGCGGCAGCACCAGCGTGAGGTCCGGCGCCGCGAACAGCGCGCGCGGCGGATTGCCGGCGGTGCCGGAGCCGCCGTCCTTCAGCGTCAATAGTCCCTGGGCGCCAATGACGCCGTAATCGTCCTCCAGCTTGTAAGTCAGCTGCAAGGCGCCGCGCGCCTGTCCTTCCGGATCCTTGGCGAAGGCAATGGTCGGCGCACGGTCGGGAACGGCGGTGAACTGCCAGCTCACGTCGCCGGAATAACCGCTGCGCACGGAGACCGAGCCGGTATCGTTGATGGTAAAGCGGCGCTCCTCGGTGCCGGCAGGAGTCTTCTGCGCGTCAGAAGTCTTTTGCGCGTCAGGAGTCTTTTGCGCGGTCTGCTCGTTCGCTTCCGGCTCGACCAGACCGCCAGTCATCTTAACGTCGAGGCGCACGCTGCCGGTGGCGCGCACCACCAGCGTGCTGCCGGCCGGCACCGACACCGGCGCCGCCGTCTGCACCGGCTCGCCCGGACGCAGGCCCGGCAGGATCATCGGCGGCCGCCCGGTATAGGTCGGCGGGCTCACCCAGGCATCGATGCGGAAATTGGCCGGCGTCATGACGCCCTGCCAATCCAAGGCAGCGGCGATGCGCCGGATACGGTCGCCGCCGGCGGCGATGAAGGTGGCGAACACCAGCACCAGCACCAGCGCGCGCAACGCAAACGGATCGCGCACCGCGAGCCGCGGCATCGGCAGCCCGGCCCGCAGTGTTTTGGCTGCGCGTAACGCGCGCTCGACATGGGCGCGCCAGAGCGCGAGCGCGAACGAGTCATCGGTCTTGTCGGCGATGGTGTCGGCGAGCGCGGTGGCGGGCCGGTGCCGTAGCCCGGTATTGCGGTCGAGGCGGCGCAGCCCGTCATAGCGGCTGGGCAGCCGCAACGTGAGCAGGGGTGCGACCGCCGCCGCGGTCAGCAGAAAGAACAGGCCGAGCCCGATGGCGCGGCCGATCGGGGGCAGCCAGAGCCACAATCCTAGCCAGGACACAATGAGGAACAGGCCGAGCACGGTCGCAAGCGACGCCAGGACCGGCCACAGCCGTTCCCACAGGATGGTCCAGCGGGCGCGGCCGAGCGCGCGCGCCAGCATGGCGTCGCCGCTCCTGTCAGGCCGGGCGGGGCCGGCCGCTGCGCTGTCCGGACGGTCGATCACGTGCCTCTCCAGGGAGAGAATCTGCCCCAGTGGGGGACACTACCATGCACACAAAGCCTTATCAGCGGGCAAAACCAAGGCACCCGTGATCAAAACCCCGGCAACTGCATATGGTTGCCGGGCGATGCAGCTGCTCACAGCCAAGGCTCACAGCCAAGGCTCACAGCCAAGGCGGCAGGCGATCGAGCGCGATCAGGGCGTCGGCATCGAGGCGCGGCCGCACCACCGCCCACTCGCCTTCCCGCACCAGCACTTCCGGCACCAAGGCGCGGGTATTGTAGGTACCGGCCTGCACCGCGCCATAGGCGCCGGCAGACATGACCGCCAAGAGATCGCCCGGTTGCGGCTCCGCCATGTCGCGCCCGAGCGCCAGAAAGTCACCGGATTCACAGACCGGGCCGACCACGTCGGCGACGATCCGGCTGCCCGCGCGCGCAGGCTCGCGCACCGGGCGGACCTCGTGATGGGCGTCATAGAGCGTCGGGCGGATCAGATCGTTCATCGCCGCGTCCACGATCACGAAGGTCTTGGCCTCGCCGCGCTTCACATAGAGCACGCGGGTCAACAGAATTCCGGCATTGCCGACGATCAGCCGGCCCGGTTCGAAGATCAGGGTGCAGCCGAGATCGCGGGTGGCGCGCTTGACCGTGGCGGCATAGGCCTCCGGATGCGGCGGTGGTTCGTTATCGTCGCGATAGGGAATACCGAGACCGCCGCCGAGATCGACATGGGAAATGGTGTGGCCGTCGGCGCGCAGTGTGCGCACGAATTCCGACAGCAGCGCAAACGCATTGTCGAACGGCTCGAGCTCGGTGATTTGGCTGCCGATATGCATGTCGACGCCAGCGACCTTGACGCCGGGCAGCTTGGCGGCGTGGGCATAGACGGCGCGCGCCCGGCTGATCGGAATGCCGAACTTGTTTTCGGACCTGCCGGTCGCGATCTTGGCGTGGGTGCGCGCGTCGATATCGGGATTGACCCGTATCGAAATATGCGCGGTGCGGCCTTTGGCGACCGCGATCGACGACAGCAGTTCGAGCTCTGGCTCGGATTCCACATTGACGCAGAGCACGTCGTGCTCCACCGCCGCTGCCAACTCGCGCTCGCTCTTGCCGATGCCGGAGAACATGATCTTGCCGGGCGGGATGCCGGCCGCCCGCGCGCGCTTGAGCTCGCCTTCCGACACCACGTCGGCGCCGGCGCCGAGTTGCGCCAGCGTCGTCAGCACCGCCTGATTGGAATTGGCCTTGACCGAATAGCACACGAGCGAAGGCACGTCGGCGAAGGCGCCGGCGAACACCTTGTAGTGCCGCTCAAGCGTGGCGGTCGAATAGCAATAGAACGGCGTGCCGACCGCCTGCGAGAGCTCGACAAGATCGACCGCTTCGGCGTGCAGCACGCCGGCGCGATACAGAAAATGATTCATGGCAGACCCGGCGTGGGTTCAGTCGATGAGCCAATCGAGGAAGATCGGCCGCTTTTGGCCTTGCGGTGCGATCGGCCGGCCGTCCGGCCCCATGGCCGGCGGGGCGTCGGGATTGGCGGCGACACCGGCGGCCGGCGGCGGATCGAGCGCGCCCTTGCGTCCGCAGCCGGCAAGACCAAGCGCTGCGACGAGCGCGCCGATTACGGCAATCCTGGCCAATATACGTTCGGGCGATCGGCTCACGGGAACCCCTCCTGAATTGTCATCCTAGCAGATCGACCGGCCGAGGCGACAGCGGCCGGTCGGCCGGCTCACAGCTTTACTTGCGCTGCTTGGCCAACGTCCTGAGCCACTTGTTGGCTTCCTTGCGCACGTTCTTGGGCGCGGTGCCGCCATAACTGGTGCGGCTTTTCACAGAATCCTCCACCGTGAGCACGGCGAACACCGCGTCGGTGATGCGTGGCTCGACCTCCCGCATAACCGCGAGCGGCAGCCGGTGCAGCGGCAGATTGGCACCTTCCGCCTTGGCGACGATGCGGCCGGTCAC
>JBKKAF010000047.1:0-10765 GCA_046714775.1 Xanthobacteraceae bacterium
TTCCAGCACCGCTTCCTTGTTGGCGAGGAACACATCGCGCCACATCGTCGGGTCGGAGGCGGCGATGCGCGTAAAATCGCGAAAACCGCCGGCGGAGAACTTTATCACCTCCGACGACGTCACCTGCGCGAGCTCGTCCGCGGTGCCGACAATGGTGTAGGCGATCAGATGCGGCAGATGGCTCGTTACCGCGAGCACGAGATCGTGGTGATCCGCCGGCATGCTCTCTACATTGGCGCCAAGCGCACGCCAGAACGCCGCGAGCCGCTCGACGGCAGCGGAGTCGGCGTTGTCCGGCGGCGTAAGAATGCACCAGCGGTTGACGAACAATTCGGCAAAGCCCGAGTCGGGGCCGGAATTCTCGGTGCCGGCGACCGGATGCGCGGGGATGAAATGCACGCCCTTCGGAATATGCGGGGCCATGTCGCGCACGATCGATGCCTTGACCGAGCCGACATCGGACACCACGGCGCCCGGCTTCAGATGCGGGCCGATTTCCTTCGCCACCGCGCCGCTCATGCCGACCGGAATGCACACGATGATCAGATCGGCGCCGTCCACCGCCGCGGCATTGGTCTCCGCTACTTGATCGGCGATGCCGAGCTCCGCCACCCGCCGGCGCGTTTCCGGCGAGCGCGCGGTCGCTACGATCGAGCGCACGGTGCCTTGCGCGCGCGCGGCGCGCGCGATCGAAGAGCCGATCAGGCCGCTGCCGATCAGCGCCAAGCGGTTGAAGAGCGGAGCGGCCGTCATGGCAGGTGCCGCGTTGCGCTCGCCGTCATCCTGAGGTGCGAGCGGAGCGAGCCTCGAAGGATGACGGCCGCCACCCTTCGAGGCTCGGCGCTACGCGCCTCACACCTCAGGGTGACGGAGCAATTTAGATCGAGAATTGTGCTCACGGCTGCTTCCCCACGAATTCCGCCAGCGCGGCGACCACGAGCTTGTTGGCTTCCTCGGTGCCGACCGTCATGCGCAAGGCGTTGGGCAGATGATAGGCGTCGACCCGGCGCAGGATCAGCCCGCGCTTGGTGAGGAAGGCATCGGCATCCGCCGACGTGCGTCCCTTGGCCGCCGGGAAATGGATCAGCACGAAATTCGCCACGCTCGGCGTCACCTGCAATCCGAGCTTGCCGATTGCCACCGCCAGCCAGTTGAGCCAGCGGTCGTTGTGGGCGCGCGCGCCCTCGATATGCGCGCTGTCCTGCAGCGACGCGATGCCGGCGGCCATCGCCGCGCAATTGACATTGAACGGCCCGCGGATGCGGTTGATCACATCCACCACGCCCGCCGGGCCATACATCCAGCCGAGCCGCGCGCCGGCGAGCCCATGGATCTTCGAGAAGGTCCGCGTCATCACCACGTTCTCGGAAGTGGCGACGAGCTCGATCCCCGCCTCGTAGTCGTTGCGGCGGACATATTCGGCATAGGCCGCGTCGAGCACGAGCACCACATGGGGCGGCAGGCCCTTGTGCAGCCGTTTGATCTCGTCGAACGGCAGATAAGTGCCGGTCGGGTTGTTCGGATTGGCCAGGAACACGATCTTGGTGCGTCCGCTCACCGCCGCCAGCATGGCGTCGACATTGGCCGTGTAATCCGTCTCCGCCGCCACCACCGGCTTGCCGCCGGCGCTCTGAACGGCGATCGGATAGATGCGAAAGCCGTGCTGGGTGTAGATCGCCTCGTCGCCGTCGGCCACATAGCCGCGCGCCAAAAGATAGAGCAGATCGTCGGAGCCGGCGCCGCAGACGATGCGGTTGGGGTCGAGGCCGAAGGCGCGCCCGATCGCCTCGCGCAGCGGCCGTGCCGTGCCCTCGGGATAGTCCGCCAATTGGCGCGCGGCCTCGTGATAGGCGGCGACCGCCTTCGGGCTCGGCCCGAGCGGCGTCTCGTTCGACGACAGCTTGAACACGCGCGCGACGCCAGGCGCGCTGCTCTTGCCGGGCACATAGGCCTCGATCTCGAGCACACCGGGACGCGGTTCTGGGCGCTGCATCGACATGACGTGATCAACCCGAGCGATGAGGGGGAGGGGTATAGCCCAAATTCAAGGAAATTGAGATGCCTCAGCGCCCGGTCGGCATCGGCCGGGCGCCGTCGGCGGAGACCCTATAGCGGGTTGCGTGGCTTCCCACGAGGGCCGAAGAGCGCACCGAGGCCCCGGCCTTGACCAGAGCGTCGGTGATGGCGGCGATGCTGCCGCCCTGCGGCACGGAAACCAGCAAGGCCGCACCGTCGAAGGCCTTGTCAGGCACGGCGATCACCTCGGCGAGCGCGGACAAGGCTGTGGCCGCCTTGCCGTTCCAGCCGGCCACCCGCACGCTCCACATCTCGACCTCGGGCACCATGGCTTGCGGATCGGCGCGCGACAGCACGAACACCGGCAGCGCCGCCGGATGGTCGGCGCGATCGACAAACGGCAGGCGCGCAATGATCTTGGGCGCTGAATCGAATTCGAGCGCGTTCCACCAGGCGCCCGCGCTTGCACCGGCGACGGCAAAGGCCGGAACCAGCCCGAGCCCGCCCTTGGAATCCGACACCGCCGCCACCACGCTCGCTGCGCCCATATGCGGCACGAACGGCACCGTGAAGCCGAAATGAAAACGCGCGCTGTCGCGCATATGCGCGTCGCCCGCCGAGAGATCGGCGTGCACCTCGAACGGCGCCTGCACATAGGTGAAGGTGGCAATGATGACGCGCCAGATGCTTTCCACCGTGTCGAGCGGCAGGATGCCTTTGTGGCGATCGACCAGGCGGCGCATCATGTCGGCCTCGCGCGCCGGCCGGAAGGCGGAGCCGCTCTCCTGCGTGCGCTTGGCCGCGATCAGGCGGTCGATGATCTCACCGCGTTCCATCAGCAGGCCATGGATCGACTCGTCGATGCGATCGATCTCGCGCCGCAGATCGGTGAGCGCCGGTGGGTCGGAACGGGACGGTTTGGTCATCGCACGTGCGCCGATCGCAAGGCCGCAGAACCGGGCATTGATAGGGGCGGGACCGCGCGAAAGCAAAGAAAACATTGACAGCGGGGCGCGCCGATCTATCTAAGCCGCCAACCTCCGGCCGTGCCATGCCCCGCGAAAGCGGGGCATTGAGTGTCGAGAGACCGTTCGATTTAAGGGTTGCGGTGCTCTACAATGAGTCCGGTGGTTAACAGGGGCCGCCACGCCATGACCGACACGAGCGCAACGCTTGATCCCGGAAACCGCGGGCGCGAGGCCGACGCCCCGCGCTCGCCGGTGGTCCGCTTCGGCCCCGACAAGCCGCTGCGGCTCGATGCCGGCGTCGAGCTTTCGCCGTTCCAGATCGCCTATCAGACCTACGGCACGCTCAATGCCGAGCGCAGCAATGCGGTCCTGATCTGCCACGCGCTCACCGGCGACCAGCATGTCGCCAACGTTCATCCGGTCACCGGCAAGGGCGGGTGGTGGGAAACCATGGTCGGCCCCGGCCGGCCGATCGACACCGAACGTTATTTCGTTATCTGCCCGAACGTGGTCGGCGCCTGCATGGGCACTACCGGTCCGGCCTCCATCAATCCCAAGACCGGGCAGCCCTGGGGGCTGGATTTTCCCGTCATCACCATCCGCGACATGGTGCGGGCGCCGGCCATGCTGCTCGATCATCTCGGCATCGGCACGCTGTTCACCGTGGCCGGCGGCTCGATGGGCGGCATGCAGGTGCTGCAATGGGCGGCGAGCTATCCGGAGCGGGTGTTCTCCGCGCTGCCGATCGCCTGCTCGACCCGGCACTCGGCGCAGAACATCGCCTTCCACGAGGTCGGCCGCCAGGCGGTGATGGCCGATCCGGATTGGCGTGGCGGGCGCTATTTCGCCGAAGGCATTCATCCGCATCGCGGGCTGGCGGTGGCGCGCATGGGCGCGCACATCACCTATCTCTCGGACGCCGCGCTGCATCGCAAGTTCGGCCGTCGCTTCCAGGATCGCGACAATCCGACCTTCTCGTTCGACGCCGATTTCCAGGTGGAGTCCTATCTGCGCCACCAGGGCAGCAGCTTTGTCGAGCGCTTCGACGCCAATTCCTATCTCTATCTCACCCGTGCGATGGACTATTTCGATCTCGCGGCGGATTACGATGGCGTGCTGGCCCACGCGTTCAAGGAGACGCCGACGCGCTTTTGCGTCGTGTCGTTCACCTCGGACTGGCTGTTCCCGACGTCGGATTCGCGCGCCATCGTGCATGCACTCAATGCCGGCGGTGGGCGCGTGTCGTTCGCCGAGATCGTTACCGACAAGGGCCACGACGCTTTCCTGCTCGATGAGCCGGAATTGTTAGCGATCGTGCGCGGCTTCCTGGAAGGCGCTGCCCGCGCGCGCGGCCTGCCGCCGGCACGGAGGTAGGAAATGCTTAAGCGGCTGCAACGCGATCTCACCATGCAGGCGGCGCGCACGCCGGGCGGTGCGCGCGTTGACTTGCTGGTGGTCGCCAACATGGTCGAGCACGGCGCCAAGGTTTTGGACGTCGGCTGCGGCGACGGCGAGCTGCTGCGGCTTTTGGGCGAGACCCGCGAGGTCGACGGCCGCGGCATTGAACTCTCGCGCGAGGGCGTCAACGAGGGCGTCGCCAAAGGCCTCGCGGTGATCCAGGGCGACGCCGACACCGACCTTGCCGACTATCCGGACGACGCCTTCGACTACGTGATCCTGTCGCAGACGCTGCAGGCGACGCGCCATCCGCGCATCGTGCTCGAGCACATGCTGCGCATCGGCCGCCATGCCATCGTGTCGTTCCCGAATTTCGGGCACTGGCGCATCCGCCTGCAGATCATGTTCGGCGGGCACATGCCGCAGACCGACAATCTGCCTTATGCATGGTGGGATTCGCCCAACATCCACTTCTGCACCATCAAGGACTTCCGCCAGCTCTGTAACGTGACGGGCGCCAAGATGGAAAAGGCGGTGGCGCTCAATGCCTGGGGCTCGCCGCTGCGGCTCACTGCGCCCTGGTGGTTCTGGAACATGTTCGGCGAACAGGCCGTGTTTTTGCTCAGTCGGAGGAAGTAAACTGGTAAGCCTATCCAGGGACGAACCTCAAACGCGAAGGGGACGGTCATGGCATCCATCAGGCTCACACTGGCAATCGCGCTCATGATGGCGGCGGCTTCCGCCGTACCGGCCGGCGCGCAGGACGCGATCCGCGTCGACGGGTCGACCGGCACCGCGCCGCTGATCGAGGCGCTGGGCAAGGCCTTCACCGCCAAGAGCAAGACCGCGGTGGATATCGGCAAGGGGCTCGGCACCAAGGCGCGGTTCGAGGCGCTCGCCGGGGGCAAGATCGACATCGCCATGGCCAGCCACGGTCTCAACGTGGCCGAGGTCACCGGCATGGGCATGACCGTGCATCGGATCGCGCAGACACCGGTGGTGTTCGGCGTGCATCAGAGCGTTCCGGTCGCCGCGCTGACCGACGCGCAGATTTGCGCGCTCTACGAAAAGCCAGGCCGCAACTGGAAGGAATTCGGCGGGCCCGACCTCGCGGTGGCCCCGCTTGCCCGCCCCGACAGTGAGGTCGATGCCGAAGTCATTCGCGACGGCATTGCCTGCCTTAAATCGCTCAAGCTGCCCGACAGTGTGAAGGTCTTGGCGCGCGCCGGCGACATGGCCAAGGCGTTGGCCGACACGCCCGGCGCTATCGGCGTGACCAGTGCCACGGTGGTGGAGCAGAGCGGCGGCAAGATCAAAGCCGTCGCGCTCAATGGCGTGGCGGCGAACGAAGCCAGCGTGCTGGGTGGGCAATATCGCCTGACGCGCGACGCCTTCCTGGTCACCGGCAAGGCGCCGTCGGCCGCGGTCAAGGCCTTCATCGATTTCGTCAAAAGTCCCGAGGGTGCGCAAATCATCCGCGCCAACGGCGCGATCGCAACGAAGTAGCTGCGGCTTGCCCATGCCGGGGCGCGAGCGAAGCCCGCGAACCCGGAATCCATAACCACCGGCGCAATGAAATTTGCAACGATCCGGATTAGACCATGATCCGATTCAATTGAATCGGATCACGGTCTAGCTTTTTGTGTGAGCATGATCTTTTCCGAAAACCGGTTCCCACTTTTCGGGATCATGCTCTATGGATTCCGGCTCTCGTCGCAGCGCAGTCAAGCTTGCGCAGACTGCGTAAACTTGTCTGCGGGCTCCTCGGTCGGAATGACGGTCATGAGGGCGACAGCTACGACTCGCGCAATTCATCGCCGACGGCGAGCTCGCCGCCTGCGATCACCTCGGCATAGACGCCGCAATCCTTATGCCCCAGATGGCGCAGCAATGTGTCGGGTATCGCAAGATCGCGCATCCCGGTGTCGGGATCGACATTGGTGGCGGCGCAGCGCTTGGTGCGCCGCACGATCTTGAGCCGAGCCGAGCCGAGCGTGATTTCCTCGCCCACGAGATCGAGCTCGCGCCAGGCCGGCCAGCCGCTCACATAGACATTGCCGCGAAACCGCAACGGATGCACCGGCGCGCCGATGAGTGTCTCCACATCGGCGAGGGAGGCGAGATTGATGATCGAAACCACCTTGGCCGTTACGTCGGAAAAGCTGCAACCCGGCGCATGCAGCACTTTCGGCGGCCCGCGCAATTCGTCCTTGCAGAAGCCCGCGAAGAATTCCTCGATGGCGGCGCGGCCTTGCGGCGTGCGCAGATCGCCGCGCGTCTCGCGTCCCTCGAATGCGATGGTGAGGGTGTGGCTGTCCTGCTCGAAGCGCGTGCGCAGCGCGGCCAGCCGCTCGTTCCGCATCAACATCAGATAACGCATCTTCGGCTGGTGCTGGGGCGCCGCCGGATCGAAGGCCGATGGGCCGTTTTCCAGCGCATAGAGCCGGTCGCCCGGCACGGTCTGTCCGACGGACAACAGCGCGCGCTCGAGCGGCTCGGGGGTAAGCCCCTTCACCGGGTAGCGATAGATAGCTTGGACGGTCGCTGCCTTGCCGGTCATTTGATCCATGTCATGCCCGCCCCGGCCCGCGCGAGTACCCAGGGTCGGTGGAGTTGGTCAAGCTTGTGCGGCTGGTGTTAACCGTTGCGCTGCGAACTGCCTAGGCCAGGTGGAAATGGGCGCCGCCCTCTTCCGTCCCCGCGGCTTTGCCACCACATTAGACGAGGCGGATGCCGAGAGGGTCCGCGACTGCAACACCCATGAGGGATGTCCCGCCGCGCCATTCCGGGCGGCAGGACAGGCCGAGGTAGGACCATGGATTTCGAGAAATTTACCGACCGCGCCCGCGGTTTTGTTCAATCGGCCCAATCGCTCGCCATGCGCGAGGGCCATCAGCAATTCGCTCCCGAGCATCTGCTCAAGGTTCTGCTCGACGATCCGGAAGGACTGGCCGCCGGGTTGATCGACCGTTCCGGCGGCAATGCGCGCGAGGCATTGGCCGGCGTCGAGACGGCACTCGCCAAGCGCCCGAAAGTCTCGGGCGGCGGGGCAGGGCAGGTCTATCTCGATCCGGCGCTGGCGCGGGTTTTCGATCAGGCCGCGAAGGTCGCCGAAAAGGCGGGCGACAGCTATGTTACGGTCGAGCGGCTGTTGCTGGCGCTTGCGCTCGAGAAGGACAGCGAGGCGGGAAAAATCCTCGCCCGCGTCGGCGTCACCCCGCAAAATCTCAACGCCGCCATCAATGCGCTCCGCAAGGGCCGCACCGCCGATAGCTCGTCAGCGGAAAACGCCTACGACGCGCTGAAGAAATATGCCCGCGATCTCACCCAGGCGGCGCGCGACGGCAAGATCGATCCGGTGATCGGCCGCGACGAGGAGATCCGCCGTACCATCCAGGTGCTGTCGCGCCGCACCAAGAACAACCCGGTGCTGATCGGCGAGCCTGGCGTCGGCAAGACCGCCATCGTTGAGGGCCTCGCACAGCGCATGGTCAACGGCGACGTGCCGGAAAGCCTGCAGGACAAGAAGCTGCTGGCGCTCGACATGGGCGCGCTCATTGCCGGCGCCAAATACCGCGGCGAGTTCGAGGAGCGGCTGAAAGCCGTGCTGCAGGAAGTCACCTCCTCCGACGGCGGGATCGTTCTGTTCATCGACGAGATGCATACCCTGGTCGGCGCCGGCAAGGCGGAGGGCGCAATGGACGCCTCCAACCTGCTCAAGCCCGCGCTCGCGCGCGGCGAGCTGCATTGCATCGGCGCCACCACGCTCGACGAATACAAGAAGCACGTGGAGAAGGATGCAGCGCTCGCCCGGCGCTTCCAGCCGGTCTTTGTCAACGAGCCGACGGTCGAGGATACGATCTCGATCCTGCGCGGGTTGAAGGACAAGTACGAGCAGCATCACGGCGTGCGCATCGCCGATTCCGCGCTGGTCGCCGCCGCCACGCTGTCGCATCGCTACATCAGCGACCGTTTCCTGCCGGACAAGGCGATCGACCTGATGGACGAGGCCGCGGCGCGGCTGAAGATGCAGGTCGATTCCAAGCCGGAAGAGCTCGATTCCATCGACCGCGAAATCATCCGGCTCAAGATCGAGCAGGAAGCGCTGAAGAAGGAGCACGATCCCGGTTCGCGCGCCCGCCTGGCCACGCTCGAGAAGGAGCTGGCGGCGCTGGAGAAGAAATCCGCCGACCTCACCGCGGCCTGGAAGGCGGAGAAGGAAAAGCTCTCGGACGCCCAGAAGATCAAGACCGAGCTCGACCAGTTGCGCATAGAACTGGCCAATGCCCAGCGCAAGGGCGAGTACCAGCGCGCCGGCGAGCTGGCCTATGGCAGTATCCCCGAGCTGGAAAAGAAGCTGCAGGCGGTCGAAGCGGGCGACGGCAAGGGCGCGATGATGGAGGAGGCGGTGACCGCCGATCACATCGCGCAGGTGGTGTCGCGCTGGACCGGCGTGCCGGTCGATCGGATGCTGGAAGGCGAGAAGGACAAGTTGCTGCGCATGGAGGAGCAGGTCGGCAAGCGCGTCATCGGCCAGCAGGAAGCGGTGCGGGCGGTGTCGACCGCGGTACGCCGCGCGCGCGCCGGCTTGCAGGATCCGCATCGGCCGATCGGCTCGTTCATGTTCTTAGGGCCAACCGGCATCGGCAAGACCGAGCTGACCAAGGCGTTGGCGGAATTCCTGTTCGACGACGAGCAGGCGCTCATTCGGCTCGACATGTCGGAATATATGGAGAAGCACTCGGTGGCGCGGCTGATCGGCGCGCCGCCCGGCTATGTCGGCTACGAAGAAGGCGGCGCGCTCACCGAGGCGGTGCGGCGGCGGCCCTATCAGGTCGTGCTGTTCGACGAGATCGAGAAGGCGCATCCCGATGTGTTCAACATATTGCTGCAGGTGCTGGACGACGGGCGCCTGACCGACGGGCAAGGCCATACGGTCGATTTCCGCAACACCTTGATCGTGATGACGTCCAATCTCGGCTCCGACTATCTGGTGAGCCAGCCGGAAGGGCAGGACACCGACGCCGTGCGCGAGCAGGTGATGGCGGTGGTGCGCGCCAGCTTCCGGCCGGAATTCATCAATCGCGTGGACGAGATCATCCTGTTCCATCGCCTGAAGAAGAGCGAGATGAGCAAGATCGTCGATATCCAGATGACACGGCTGCAGAAGCTGTTGGAGGATCGCAAGATCACCATCACGCTCGAGCCCACCGCGCGCGACTGGCTGGCGGAGAAGGGCTGGGATCCGGCCTATGGCGCACGTCCGCTCAAGCGCGCGATCCAGAAGTCGGTGCAGGACCCGCTGGCCGAGATGATCCTCGCTGGCACGGTGAAGGACGGCGACAGAGTGGCGATTTCCGCCGGCAAGCAGGGGCTCACCTTCAACGGCAAGCTGGCCGTGGCGGCGTAACGCCCAGGCGCTGCCCGTGAGTGGCAAGAGCAAGTTGCGCGTGCCGCTGCGTCAATTGGCCGTGGTTTCCGGTGCGCCGGCGGCGGCCGTTTCCGGTGGCACCGAAAGCCGTGCTGCGGCATGATCGGCGCAGGTCGGCGGCTCAACGGGCCCGACCAAGGTCACAAGGGAATGCCACACATGTCCATTCACACAGTGCGCGCCATCACAGCCCTTGCCGCCGGCGTTGTCGCGGCGGCACTGGCCGCTCCGGCCACGGCGCAGACCCCGGCGGAATTCTTCAAGGACAAGACCGTCACCCTCTATGTCGGTCTCTCCGCCGGCGGCGGCTATGACCAGAATGCGCGCCTCGTCGCGCGGCATCTCGGCAAATACATTCCCGGCAATCCGCAGGTGATCGTGCGCAACATGCCGGGCGGCGGCGGCCTGACGATGACCAACTCCGTGGCCAATGTCGCCGCCAAGGACGGGTTGCATATCGGCGCGCCGCAGCGCGGCATCCCGTTCGAGCCGCTGTTGGGCGACGCCTCGCATGCCAAGTTCGACACGCTGAAGCTGCAGTGGATCGGCAGCGCCAATACCGACACCAGCGTCGCGGTGGTCACCAAACGCTCCGGCGTGAAAACCTGGCAGGATCTGAGGACGCGCGACCGCGACCTGATCGTGGCCGGCACCGGCATCGGCACCGAAAGCGTGACCGTGCCTTACATCCTGCGCAACGTGCTGGGTTTCAAATATCGCGTCATCGCCGGCTACCCCGGCGGCAGCGAGATGAACCTCGCCATGCTGCGCGGCGAGGTGGACGGGCGCGGCACCTTTTCCTGGACCAGCTTGAAGCCGCATCTCAAGGAATGGGTCGAGCCGGGCGAGGTGATCGTTCTCTACCAGCAGGGCCTGCGCAAGCATCCCGACATCCCGAACGTCCCGCTTGTCACCGACCTGGCCGAGAACGACGAGCAGCGAAAGATTCTGG
>JBKKAF010000048.1:0-17848 GCA_046714775.1 Xanthobacteraceae bacterium
CGCCAGCGCCTCTCCCGTTTGCCGCAGTGTCAGCAAACCATGCGGCGTGAGAACGGGCGCCAACATCATGACGATTGCCTCCTTACGATGCTGCCGGTCATGTCCACCAATGTGGAGGCGAGCCGCAAGCTTCCTCGCTCAATGCGTCATATTCTTCCACATTGACGGTGAGCTGGAACATAGCATCTCGACACGCGTGCGATCACGGCGTGATGGCTCGAAAGCTTCGGTGTCAGCGCCATCACGAGCGTCTTCGTAGGTGCTCCCAGCGCAGATCAACTTGTGACGCACTTGCTCGCAAAAATAATCTGGGCTTGCTTACAGAGCGAGCGAGACTGGGGCGGGACTGACAGTTAAAAAGCCGATATTTGCTGGGCTAATTAGCTTTGCCCGACGAAATCAAAATCCGCTGCCTTACCACTTGGCTACGCCCCAATGCGCTGCGCAGGCTCGGCGCGCCGGGTATAGCGGCGGACCTGCTACGATCAATGTCTTCCGGCCGATTCGAGGCTTTTTGACCGGCCGCAAGCAACCGCAAGCACGAGGCACGCGGAATGCGCGCTGATCTGGACATCACACCATGAGCTACCGGGCGCCGGTCGCCGATATGGTCTTTACGCTGCGGCACGCCGCCGGCTTCGCGCCGGCGCAGGCCGCCGGTCTCTATGGCGACCTGGGCGATGACGTGGTGGAGGCGGTTCTGGCGGAGGCCGGCCGCTTCGCCAGCGAGGTGATCGCGCCGCTCAACGGCATCGGCGACCGCACCGGCGCGCAGTTCAAGGACGGCGCCGTCACCACCCCGCCCGGCTGGAAGCAAGCCTATCGCGACTGGGCCGCCGCCGGCTGGAATGGTCTCGCGGCGCCCGCGCAATGGGGCGGCCAGGATCTGCCGCACGCGATCAACGCCGCCTGCGTGGAAATGTGGAACGCCGCCTCGATGTCGTTCGGCATCGGGCCGGTGCTGACCATGAGCGCGATCGAGGCGCTGGTGGCGCACGGCGGCGACGAGTTGCAGCGCCTCTATCTGCCCAAGCTCGTGTCCGGGGAATGGACCGGCACCATGCAGCTGACCGAGCCGCAGGCCGGCTCCGCCGTCGGCGCCCTTCGCGCCAAGGCCGAGCGCGCCGGCGACGGCAGCTACCGCATCAGCGGACAGAAGATCTTCATCACCTATGGCGAGCACGATCTCACCGACAATATCGTCCATCTCGTGCTGGCGCGGCTGCCCGATGCGCCGTCGGGCACCAAGGGCATTTCGCTGTTCCTCGTTCCGAAATTCCTGGTCGGTGCGGACGGCTCGTTGGGCGCACGCAACGACGTGCGCGCCCATTCCATCGAGCACAAGCTCGGCATCCACGCCTCGCCCACCTGCACCATGCTGTTCGGCGACCAGGGCGGCGCCGTCGGTTTCCTGGTCGGCGAGGAGAACCGCGGCATGGCCTGTATGTTCACCATGATGAACCAGGCGCGCCTTGCGGTCGGCCTGCAGGGTGTCGCCATCGCCGAGCGCGCCACCCAGCAGGCGCTTGCCTTTGCGCGCGAACGCAAGCAGGGCCGCGCCACCGGCGAGCCAAGCGGGCCGAGCGCGATCATCGCCCATCCCGACGTCAAGCGCATGCTGCTGACCATGCGCGCGCTTACCCGCGCCGCGCGCGCCATCTGTTATGCGACCGCGGTGGCGCTCGATCGCGCCGAGCGCGGCGGCGACGCGGGCCCGCGTAGCGAGGCCACGGATCGTGCCGCGCTGCTGACGCCGGTCGCCAAGGCTTTCGCCACCGATATCGGCAGCGAAGTGGCCTCGCTCGGCATTCAGGTGCATGGCGGGATGGGCTATGTCGAGGAAACCGGCGCCGCCCAGCACTTTCGCGACGCTCGCATCGCGCCGATCTACGAAGGCACCAACGGCATCCAGGCGATCGATCTGGTCACCCGCAAGCTGCCCTTGGCCGGCGGCGCCGTGGTGAAGAATTATATCGCCGAGCTGCGCCGCAGCGCAGAGGCGATCCAGGCGGCGAACGCACCGGCCTTCGGCGCCACCGGCGAAAAACTCGGCGAGGCGGTCGATGCGCTCGCACGCGCAACCGACTGGCTACTCGGCCGCCAGCACGATGATCCCGACACCGCGCTCGCCGGCGCCACGCCCTATCTACGGCTGTTCGCCATTGCCGCGGGTGGCGCGCTGCTGAGCGAGGAGGCGCTCGCCGCCCGAAAGCTCGACGCCGACGCGCCGGCGCGCATCGCCATCGCGCGCTTTTTCGCCGAGAATATCGCCGTGCAGGCGGGCGGGCTGGAACGGGCGGTGACCGAAGGCGCCGACAGCGTCAACGAGTCCAATGCCGCGCTGGCCTGAGGTGGTTCCCGACTTCCCCTGCTCGCTCCGAGCCCTTAAGTGTGTGCGATGACGACGCTGTTCGTGACCCACCCCGCCTGCCTCGATCATCGCACCCCGTCCGGGCATCCGGAGCGGCCCGACCGGCTGCGCGCCATCTGGGAGGCGCTCGACGACGAACGCTTCCAGCCGCTTGCGCGTGCCGAAGCGCCCGCCGCTGCGCTCGAAACCATCGCGCTCTGTCATCCCATGGATTATGTCACCGCCATTCGCGACGCCACGCCGCAACAAGGCCTGGTGCAGATCGACGCCGACACCAGCATGTCGCCCGGCAGTTTCGAGGCCGCGTTGCGCGCCGCGGGCGGCGCGGTCTACGCCGTCGATCAGGTGATCGCCGGCAAGGCCGCCAATGCCTTTGTCGCAGGGCGCCCGCCCGGCCATCATGCGGAAACAGCCCGACCGATGGGCTTCTGCCTGTTCAACAGTGCGGCGATCGCGGCGCGCCACGCGCAGCGGCAGCACGGGGTCGGCCGCGCCGCAGTGGTCGATTTCGACGTGCATCACGGCAACGGCTCGCAGGACATTTTCTGGTCGGACGAGACGGTGATGTATTGCTCGACCCACCAGATGCCGCTCTATCCCGGCACCGGGTCGCCCGATGAGCGCGGCGAGCACGACAACATCGTCAATGCGCCGCTGCGCGCCGGCGACGGCGGCGAGCAGTTCCGCGCCGCCTTCGAGCGCGTGATCCTGCCGCGGCTGAACGCGTTCACGCCGGAATTCCTGGTGATCTCCGCGGGCTTCGACGCCCATGCACGCGACCCGCTGGCCAGCCTCAATCTGCTGGAGGCCGATTTCGACTGGGTGACGCACAAGCTGATGGAGGTCGCCGATGCCAGCGCCCAAGGCCGTATCGTGTCGGTGCTGGAAGGCGGTTACGATCTACAGGGCCTGGCCAATTCGGCCGCCGCCCACGTGGGCGCGCTGATGTCGCCGCACTGATGGCGGCGCGCTGATGCGGGCTTAGAACGCGCAGCCAAACACGCTACACTGCAACGACTCGCCAATACGGGAACCGATCATGGCCGACACCACCCATGCCGACGTCAAGCGCCTGCCGTTCGAACGCGCGATCGAGGAATTGGAATCGATCGTCAAGCGGCTGGAAGAAGGCAAGGTGCCGCTCGAAGAGTCCGTGGCGATCTACGAGCGCGGCGAGGCGCTCAAGCGCCGCTGCGAGGAATTGCTGCGGCAGGCCGAAGCGCGGGTGGAGAAGATCACGCTCGATGCCGCCGGCAAGTCGACCGGCACCGAGCCGCTCGACGTGAGTTGATCAACGCTCCGCTGCTTTGATCAGTTCTCGATCCATTAGAGCATGATCCCGAAAAGTGGGAACCGGTTTTCGGAAAAGATCATGCTCAAACAATAAGCTAGAGCGTGATTGCGATTCAACCTGAAGCAATCACGCTCTAGCGCGGCAATTCTAAACCACATGTCCGCCTTACCGGATCTCTGGGAACGCCGCCTCGCCCGGCACATACAGCCGCCGGCATTGAGCTGAGCCCCGCCGAGTGCGTCTACAGCCGCTCAGATGCCACCTGACCCGCATACCCTAAGAGATTGCCGGTGTTCACGATAGTCCTGCTCATCCGGCGAGAGTCCGCTGAATTTCACACGCTTCTAAGGTAGTTTTCGATTGAGTTTTACGGTGTTTTCACACCTCCGATTTACCATTCAGGCCGAAACATTATCAATGGTGGCAACCAATGGTTGAACAAACCCGGGTTGATACATTGCGCAACCGATTGCGGTGGCTTCGCTCGGCTCGGGGCGGCAATGTCACCATCATCTTTGCGCTCGCCATGCTCCCGGTTGCGGGCGCCGCCGGCGCCGCGGTCGACTACAGCCGCGCCAATTCCGTCAAGTCCGCCATGCAAGCGGCGATCGACTCCACCGCGCTGATGCTGGCGAGGGAAGTGGCAGGTCTCGATCAGACGCAATTGGACAAAAGGGCCAACGATTATTTCAAGGCGCTGTTCAATCGCCCGGAAGCAAGCAACATCACCATCAAGCCCACCTATACGGCGGCAACCTCCCAGATCGTCGTCACAGCAAGCGGGACCGTCAAGACCAGCTTCATGGGCGTCATGGGCATTGGCGAGCTCATCGTCTCTACGACATCCACCGCGAAGTGGGGCGCGACCAAGCTCCGCGTCGTGCTCGCGCTCGACAATACCGGCTCGATGTCGTCCAGCGACAAGATCGGACAGCTCAAGATCGCGGCGAAGGAACTGCTCAAGATCCTGCAGTCCGCCGCGCAGAACCCGGGCGACATCCAGGTCGCGATCATCCCGTTTGCCAACGGTGTCAATGTCGGCACGTCCGAAGTCAAGGCGCCCTGGATCGACTGGAGCTACTATAAAGTCAGCAGCGGCGGCTTTGACAGCGGCGGCAGTTCGGGAAGCAGCGGCAGCTGGGACGGGAAAAATAGCTCTACCAGCGACTACAGCAGCAGCAGTGGGACCTGGAGCAGCAGTTGGAACAGCACTGGAAGTAGCGGTAAAGGAAGCACCGACAAGAGCAAGTGGCAGGGTTGCGTGATGGATCGCGACCAGGACTACGACGTGAAGAATACGCCGCCTACGCCGAGCATCAAGTCCACGTTGTTTCCCGCGATCTACGCGCCCTGGTGTCCTGCATCGCTCATGCCGTTGAGCTATGACTGGACGGCACTTAACGCAAAGATAGACACGCTGATCGCGGTCGGCAGCGGCAACCAGACCATTGGGCTGGCCTGGGCCTGGCAGGCCTTGTCGCCCGGCTGGCCATTCAGTACACCCACGCCGCCGGCCGGTACGAGGCAGGTCATCATCCTGCTGAGCGACGGTCTGAACACGGAGAACCGCTGGACGACGGATCCCGCTAAGATCGACGCCCGCATGCAGAAGGTGTGCGACAACGTCAAGGCGGCGAACATTCAGATCTACACCGTCCTCGTGATGTCCGGAAATTCATCGGTCCTGCAAAAGTGCGCCAGCAGCCCGAATTTATATTTCCAGATATCGGCCGTGAGCCAGATGGTCACGACGTTCAAGGCGATCGGCACCAATCTGTCGACGCTCAGAATCGCCCAATAACTCCCGCTCAACGCGAGACCGGACGCGCCAGCAAAAAACCCGGGCCCCTGCCCGGGTTTTTCCTCGCGCTGATGAATCCCGCCGGCTCGGCGGTCAGGCATTCGTGGTGCTGCTGCGCGAGGTGGACGAATTCGGTGCACGTGCCCTGGCCGAGCGCATTCGCGCCGGCATCGAGAGCGCCCGGATCGACCATGGCGGACAGACCATCGCCATGACGGTCAGCAGCGGCGTGGCGGGGTCGCACGCCGAGGATGGCGACATCAACGATACCATCGAGCGCGCCGACCGCGGGCTCTACATGGCCAAGAACACCGGGCGCAACCGGGTCTTCCTGATGCCGTGGACGGCAGCCATCCAAAGCCGTTCCGCCGCGTAACGGTCAACGTCCGCGCAACGCGCGCAGGTCCGGCAGCTTCTGCTTCACCCGCGTGATTTCCTTCCACGGATCCTGCTTTAGGCCGGACAGCCGCTTGCGGAGATTCAGCACGGTATACTGGTTGGCGGCCTTGATCCGGGGAAGTTCCTGCCAGGTGACCGGCACGGAAACTGGCGCGCCTTCGCGCGCGCGGGTGGAAAACGCGGCGACCGCGGTCTGCTCCAGTGAATTGCGCAAATAGTCGACAAAGATTTTTCCCTTCCGCAGCTTCTTGGCCATGTTGGCGACGTAGCGCTCCGGCTCGTCGGCGGCCATCGCCATGGCGAGCGCCTGGGCGAAGGTCTTGACGCTGTCCCAATCCGCGCCGGCGACCGGCAGCACCACATGCAGGCCCTTGCCGCCCGACAGCTTCACGAAACTTTCGAGCCCGATGGCCGCAAGCCGCTTGCGCACGTCACGCGCTGACTCGATAATATCCGCCCAGCCGATGTCCTCGCCCGGATCGAGATCGAACACGATGCGGTCGCACAGATCGAGCCGGTCGATCATGGAGCCGCGCACGTGCACTTCCAGCACGCCGGCCTGCACCAGGGACAAGAGGCCCTCGACATCATCGACTGCGATCACCTGGCGGCCCTTGCTATCGATCACCGTGCCCAAATTCTTGTCGTCGAGCCCGGCGGAGGCATGCTTCTGAAAAAAACACTCGCCCTTGGTGCCCTCGGGGCAACGCACCAGCGACAGCGGGCGGCCGACCACCTGCGGCGCCATCCAGGTCCAGACGTCGCGATAATAGTCCGCCAGATCCTGCTTGGTGACGCCGACATCGACCCAGTAGACGCGGTCGGGATGGGTGAAGCGCACGTCGCCCTCTTTCCAGGGCTTGGTGCGGGACGCGGCGCCGCGCGCGGCGGATTTGGCCGCTTTCTTGGCGGCGTTCTTGGCAGTGTTCTTGGCGGTTGCCGCCGCGCCTTTGCCCCCGCGCTGTGATTTCTTCGCCATGATCTTGCTCGCCTCGGCCGCGATCTTCGCGACCTTTCCGGGATTTTGCGATGCCTTGGCGTCGTCGATCGCCGCCGCCGGCGTTTCGCGCATCACTTCGCGCGCAGGCTTGTCTTCGCGCACGCCCTTGAACGCCGCCTGCCGCACCATGCCGTCGCCAGTCCAGCCGCGGAATTGGGATTCAATCACCGTCTTCGGCGCGACCCAATGCACGTCGCGGCGGCGCGCCTCCGCGCGCGGAATCTGGGCGAACGGCGGCTTGCCGATCTCCAGCGCATGCAGCCGCTTGTACAGGTCGCGCGCGGTGTCATGGGTATAACCGGTGCCGATGCGCCCGGCATAGATCAGCCGATCCTTGTCGTAATAGCCGACCGCAAGCGCGCCGATGGCGCGCGGCATGACGGTGGAGGGCGAATAGCCGCCGACCACCAGTTCCTGGGCATTGGCGCATTTGGTCTTGATGAAGGTATCGGCACGGCCGGAACGGTAAGGTGCATCCACGCGCTTAGACACGATGCCTTCCAGAGTCATGCGGCACGCCTGGCGCAGCACCAGAGCACCCTCCTCGTCGAAATGCTCGCTGTAGCGGATGGCGTCGCCGACGCCTTTGGCGCGATCGAGCAGGTGCTTGAGCTCACCCTTGCGCTCCAGCAGCGGACGCTCTCGCAGATCGCGACCATCGAGATGAAATAGGTCGAACACATAGTAGACGAAGCGGTCGGTGCGTTCGTCCTTGAGCGCCGCCTGCAACATGGCGAAATCCGAAATGCCGCGTTCGTTCTCGATCACGATCTCGCCGTCAATCAGCGCGGCTTCGACCGGCAGCTTCGCCACTGCGGCGGCGATGTTGGGAAACTTGCGCGCCCATTCGAGCCCTTTGCGGGTGAGCAATTTCACGTCCCGGCCGCCAAATCGCGCTTGGATGCGGTAGCCGTCGAACTTGATCTCGTGCACCCAGCCGGGGCCGCTGGGCGCCACGGTGCGCAGCGTCGCCAACGACGGTGGAACAAAGTCCGGCAGCGGGGCGCCGCACGATTTCTTCTCCGCGGTCTTCGCCTTGGTCTTTTTCCCTGCAGCCCGGCGCGGGGTTCTGGCGCCGTTGCGCTTGGGAGCGGCACGGTTGCCACGGGTCGCGCCGGCCTTGACGTTGTCTTTGACGCCGCGGTTTGATTGCCAGACGCGCTGGCCGCCCTTGCCTTCGGCAATTTCCGGAATGGTGCGATCGGTCACCACCGAGCGGTCCATCTCCTCGAGAATATCCGCGTCCTCCTCGGTGCGCGCGGCCTCGTCATGCGCCTTGATCAGCAGCCAGTTCTCGCGCTTTTCGTTCGGCCTGCCGCGCAGACAGATCAAATGCCACTTGCCATGCAATTTCTCGCCTTCCAGGGCGAAAGCGAGGTGACCTTTCTTCAGGCCCTTATGCGGATCACCCTCCGGCATCCAGGTGCCGCGATCCCAGATCATCACCGTGCCGCCGCCGTATTGGCCCTGCGGGATGTTGCCTTCGAAGTCGTTGTATTCGATGGGATGATCCTCGACATGGACCGCAAGCCGCTTTTCACCCGGAACAAGACTGGGGCCGCGCGTGACCGCCCAGCTCTTCATCACGCCATCGAGCTCGAGCCGCAAATCGTAGTGCAGGCGACGCGCGGCGTGTTTCTGGATGACGAAGCGGTTTCCCTTCGCGCGCGCCTGCCGTCCGCGCGGCTCCGGCGTCACGTCGAATTTGCGTTTCTTGTGGTAGAGTTGGAGGCCCACGGATCAGCGCCCTCAGCTCGCGCGCTTGAGCTTCTTGCGTTTGGTTGCGGCGCGGGCCGGCGCGGCGCGCTTGCCTGACGTCTTGCTGCGCCGGCCAGCGCTAGAGGATGCGCCGGAAGATGCGCCGCCGCGCCGCTCGGCCTGCACGCTACGGCGTAGCGCGTCCATCAGATTGATCACATTGCTCGGCTGCGGGCCCGGCGCCGTCGGCAGCTTCTTGCCGTGTTGCTTGGCGCTGATCAGCTGCTTGAGCGCACTCTCATACCGGTCCTCGAATTTCGACGGGTCGAACTTGGTCTTCTTGGTCTCCAGAATATGCTCGGCCAGCTCCAGCATGTCCTTGGAGATCTTCACATCCGGAATGTCGTCAAAATATTGCCGCCAGTCGCGCACCTCGCTCTTGTAGCGTAGCGCGGTCCCAACGATGCCTTTGTCGCGCGGTCGCAACATCAGCAGCTGCTCGCGGCGGTGGAGCACCACGCGCGCCAACCCGACCAACCCTTGGTCACGCATGGCCTCACGGATCACCGCAAACGCTTCGACCCCGACCTTGTCATCGGGCACGAGATAAAACGATTCATCAAGATAGAGCTCGTCGACGTCCTCGCGCGGGACGAACGCCTCGATGTCGATTGTGTGGGTGCTTTCGAGAGCAACTTCGTCGAGTTCCTCCTCTTCGAGCAGCACGTAACTGTCGCCGCCGGCCTTGTGGCCCTTGACCCTGTCTTCCTTCGGCACCTCTTCTCCGGTCTCCGAATCCACCACCTCGTAGCGGACCCGGTTGCCGGTCTTGCGGTTGAGGATGTTGAAGCGGACGCGCTCGTTCCTGGTGGTGGCGGGAAACAGCGCCACCGAGCAGGAGACCAGCGATAATTTGAGATAACCCTTCCAATTCGCGCGCGGCGCCATGACGCAATCACCCCTTTACACTGAGGGGGAAAACGCCGCAGACGGCCGTGAAGTTCCACGGCGCAGGGACGATGGCGGACCTGCGCAGGCCCGGTTTTTCTAGCTTTCGACGCCCTGGCTCTTACTGAGCGCGATCTGCAACTCGTTGAGCTTGCGTTGCAGCTTGGCGAACTCGCTTTCGAGCTTCTGCACGCGCGCCGGCAGGTCGGTGGCGGTCATATCGGGCACCAGCGAGGGCGACGGCGCCGCCGCGCCGCCGTCTTCGAACGCGACGCCGACCTCGTCACCGATGCGCCGCTGCACCCGCACGCGATGAGTCTCGTCCTTGTTCGGGATGTAGAGATCGACCACGTCCGGAATGACCACCGAGTCCGAGAACACCAGCTTGGCACCGGTTTCGGAAATGTCGCGGATAAGGCAATCGATGCTCGATCGCCCTTTGTTGAAAATGATGCGTCCCTGCAGGAAGCTGCGCTGGCGCGCGGATATGCGGCGGTCTTTCATGGCAGCCTCTTGAGCTTAAAGTTGCCGGGGACACGGTTCCGGTTGTTTGCCAAAAAATAGCAGCTTCTGATTACCGTATCGTTCACGCCCCCTTAGCGGCTCCCTTACCATCCGGCCGGAAACGAGCCGCAACCAACAACGTAAAACCCGCACAACGTTGAACAATCAAGAAGCAGTAACCCTGCACCTCTACCCTCCCCCAATTGGAATGCTGATTGGCCCAGGTGTTGCGGACAGCCTCTATGGCGCAGTCTCGCTGGCGCATTGTGCTCGGACCGGTGACCACGCTCGCGACCGTGGGCGCGATCTATCTGGTCGACCGCTATATCTTCCCAGTGCCAAATCCCGGCGCGATCTCGTTCGTCGCCGTGGTGTTCTCCGCCTATTTCGGCGGGGTCGGCGCCGGACTGATCAGCGCCGCCATTTCACTTGGCTACGCTGCGTTCAGCTTTTCGATCCCGGGACAATTCCTGCATTACAAGCCCGACAATCTGGCGCGCCTCTATGTTCTTCTGGTCGCTACACCCGCCATCGCGGTCATGGTCGGCTTGCTGCAGGCGCGCATGCTGCACGCGCTTGAGCGCGAGCACGAAGCGCTGGTTGCGGTCGAAGCATCCAACCGCGACCTGGCGGCGTTGCGTGCGGCGCTCGACCATGTGGACTACGGCATCGTGCTGCTCGACGGCGAATTGCGCGCGCAATTCATCAACCGGACCTTCCGCAAGATCTGGCGGCTGCCCGATCACATCGCCGACAGCAAGCCGGCCTACGTGGCGCTGCT
Source organism: Xanthobacteraceae bacterium (assembly GCA_046714775.1). Classification (GTDB taxonomy): domain Bacteria; phylum Pseudomonadota; class Alphaproteobacteria; order Rhizobiales; family Xanthobacteraceae; genus VAZQ01. The sequence continues at coordinate 10,797 of JBKKAF010000048.1, forward strand.
CTATCACGGGCGCGACACGCGGGCTTATGCGGTGCAGACCGACGTCGCGGACGCCCATGTGGCGGCGCGCGCCGCCGCGGTCCGCGCCGGCGACGAGCGCCCGGTGGACCTCATGCTCACCAATGGCGACGTGATCTGCGTGCGCTGCAAGGTGCTGCCCGAAGGCGGCCGCATGCTGACCTATGCCAATGTGACGGCGCGGGTGAACTATGCCCACGAGATGGAGGAGCTCGCCACCCTCGACGGCATGACCGGACTCTACAACCGCCGCCATTTCTTCGTCACCGCCGACGGCGAATGGGGACGTTTCCAGCGCTATCAACGGCCGCTGTCGCTGTTGATGGTCGATATCGATCTGTTCAAGACGGTGAACGACAGCTACGGACACGATGCCGGCGACCAGGTGATCGTGCAGATTGCCGACGCCTGCCGGGAAAACAAGCGCACCTCCGATATCGTTGCCCGCATCGGTGGCGAGGAATTCGCGCTGCTGCTGCCGGAAACCGCGCTGGAGGACGCCGAGCTGGTGGCCGAGCGGCTGCGCCGGGCCATCGCCGCGCGCGAAATGCCCGTAAACGGGGGCGTAGTGACCGTTAGTATCGGCGTCGCCGAAGCCAACCACGCGATGAACGGCGTAACCGATCTGATCAAGCATGCCGACATGGCGCTCTATGCCGCCAAGCGGGCCGGGCGCAACCGTATCTGTGTGTACGAAAAGACCGCGGAAGCGGACGGCCAGCGGAGCGCGCCCTCGGCGACCGCGGCCTGATCGCCTGGCCCTACCCTCGCCCCCTCGCGCAAAGCGCACGCGGTTGCTAAGCCAATCTTATGATAAGACGCATACGCGCCGACCGGCTGTTGGTCGAGCGCGGCTTGTTTGAAAGCCGCGCCAGGGCGCAAGCCGCCATTGCCGCGGGCGGGGTGACCGCCGACGACAAGCCGGTGCGCAAGCCTTCCGACCAGATTGCCGTGGGCGCCGCCTTGCGGGCCTCGCCCGAGCATCCCTTTGTGTCGCGCGGCGGGGTAAAGCTTGCGGCCGCGCTCGACCGGTTCGGCTTCGATGCCGCCGGCCGCGTCTGTCTCGATGTCGGTGCATCCACCGGCGGATTTACCGAAGTGTTGCTCGCGCGCGGCGCCCGGCGGGTCTATGCGGTGGATGTCGGCCACGGCCAGTTGCACCAGCGCCTGCGCAGGCGGCGCGACGTCACAGTCTTTGAGCACACCGATATCCGCAAGCTGTTCCCTACCATGCTGCCGGAGCCGCCGGATTTTATCGTCATCGATGTCAGCTTTATTTCGCTCAGGCAGGTGTTACCGGCGGCAGCGGGGCTTGTACGTCGGCCGGCGCAACTGGTCACGCTGATCAAGCCGCAATTCGAGGCCGGGCCGAAAAACCTCAAGAAAGGCATCGTGCGGGATCCCGCTATCCACGCCGCGGTATGCGACGACATCGCCGCCTGCGTGAGCGCGCTCGGCTGGACGGTTGCAGGCATCGTCCCCTCCCCGATCACCGGCGGTGACGGCAACCGCGAGTTCTTCATCGGAGCGCGCCGTGAGTGAACAGCTGCGCATCGATCGCCTCGGGCGGCGCGGCGATGGTATTGCCGACACCCAAACTGGCCCGGTCTACGTGCCCTATGCCCTGCCGGGAGAAACCGCCGAGGTCGAGGCTTGGCCGGGAGACGCCGAGCGGCGGCGCCTTGTCAGGATCGTCGGCACAAGCCCGGAGCGGATCGCGCCGGTCTGCGCGCATTTCGCCGCCTGCGGCGGCTGCGCGGTGCAGCATTGGAGCGTCGCGCGCTATCGCGAATGGAAGAGGGCGGCCGTAATGGAGGCGCTGGCGCAAGCCGGGCTCGAAGCGCCGGTCGATGCATTGATCGATGCCCACGGTGAAGGCCGCCGCCGCGCGGTGTTTCATGCGCGCCGCGGCGCGGACAACAATTTGCAGGTCGGCTTTGCCGCATTACGCGCCCATGACGTCGTGGCGATCGAACGCTGTCCTGTGCTGGCGCCCGCGCTCGCCGGCGCGCTCGACGCCGCGCGCGCCATTGCCGAGGTCTTGGCGCCGGCGCGCAAGCCGCTCGACATCCAGGCGACCGCGAGCGAGGGCGGACTTGATATCGATGTGCGCGGATCGGGCCCGCTGCCGCCGGCGCTGTCGGGCAAGCTCGCGCAACTGGCCGAACGGCATCGGCTGGCGCGGCTAACCCGGCACGGCGATCTGGTGGCGCAGCGCGCCAGCCCCACCGTCAGCATGGGCCGTGCCCGTGTGGCGCTGCCGCCCGGCGCCTTTTTGCAAGCCACCGAAGCGGGTGAGGCTGCGCTCGCGGCGATGGTCGAACTGCATACCGGCAAAGGGAAAGCGATCGCGGATTTGTTCTGCGGCCTCGGCCCGTTCGCGCTGCGGCTGGCCGAGCGCGCGCGCGTTACCGCCCTCGACGGCGACGCGGAGGCGATCGCGGCGCTGACGCGCGCCGCCGCCACAACCTCCGGTCTCAAGCCGGTGGACGCCCAGGCGCGCGATCTGTTCCGCCGGCCGCTCTCGGGCGCTGAGCTGAAAGCCTTCGACGCGGTGATTTTCGACCCGCCGCGCCAGGGCGCGGAGGCGCAGGCGCACGCGCTGGCTGAATCAAAAGTGCCGTTGGTGGTGGCGGTGTCGTGCCAAGCCGGCACCTTCGCGCGCGATGCGCGGATCCTGGTCGACGGCGGTTATCGCCTCATGCGAGTGACGCCGGTCGATCAGTTTCTCTATTCCGCTCATGTCGAGCTGGTAGCGCGGTTCGAGAAATAGCTAATTCCCCCAACGATCACGCCACATCTGCTCGCCGATGGTGCAGGAAACACGCGGCGCGCGGGCGGCGGCGGGCTGCACCCGCGGCGGCGGCGTCAGACCGGCGATCTCCAGCACCAGTTTGGTGCGCGTCGCCTCCTTGAACTGGTCGCGCCGGTGGATGGGAATGACGAAGGCGCCCGGACCGCCGATCACGCAGTCCTCGTAATAGATGTCGAGATTGTCGATATCCATGGCGAAGCTGTTCGGCCGCTTCAGCATGATCGGCAAGCCGTTGATGGTGATGCCGGCCGCCAGCACGTCGTCGCGCGACATCGTCACCAGCGGGCCGCTGTTGTTGGCGCCGTCGCCCGACACGTCGATCACACGGCGGATGCCGCGATAGCCGCTGCCCTCGAACAGCGGCTTGGCGAAATGCAAAGCCGAGGCGATGGAGGTGCGCGAGGAGCGCCGGTAGGGCGAGCGCGCGATTTCTGCCGCCACCGCGCCGGCGCTTTCCGGACCTTCGATCAGCCGCCACGGCACCACGATGCGCTGGTCGTAAGGACCCGCCCATTCGAAATAGGTGATGGCGACCTTGCCGTGCATGCCGCTGCGCAACGCCTGCAAGAATTCGCGCGAGGTGATGGCGGCGATATAGCCTTCGCGCTGCAGCTCCTGCTCTTCCGGGTCCATGGAATAGGACACGTCGACCGCGAGCACGAGCTCGACATCGACTGGGATGGCGGCAGAACGGCTATCTGTTTTGAGGAGGGCCGTCGGCGCGGCAAACCCGGCCTGCCACGCGGTCAACAGAACCGCGACAGCACCGGCTGCCAGGATCGGAAACAGCGACGCCCGCGCGCGCATCCGCGCCTCCCAAGCCCGCGATTCGTCCATGCTGGCACGGCAATTCGGCGGCGGGAAGCGGGCGGCCTTGTGAAGCGCGCGACTATCCCTCGAACATCTCGGTCGAGAGGATCTCAATGCCGAAGCCACCGAGGCCGACATAGGTCCATTTGCTGCCGGTGATCAGGCGGATCGAGGAGATGCCGAGGTCTTTGAGGATTTGCGCGCCGAGCCCGATCTCGCGCCACTGCCGGGTGCGCGCGGCTTCCGAATTGGTCGGCTCGGGCGCCGGAATCGTGGTCGCCGGCACGCCAGCGGCGCCATCGCGCAGCATCACCAACACCCCGCGCCCTTCCGCCTTGAAGCGCGCCAGCGCCGCATGGATTGCCTTTGCGCCGCCGAACACGTCGCCGATCACGTCGCCGCGATGCAGCCGCGTCAACAGGTTTTTGCCGTCGCCGAGGCGGCCATAGACGAACGCCATGTGGTGAACCTGGTCGAACGGCGTAACATAGGAATAGCCGTTGAGCGCGCCGATCTCGCTTTCGACCTGGAATTCACTGATGCGGCGCACCAGCTTGTCGCGCACCTGACGATAGGCGATCAGATCGGCAATCGACACCTGCTTGAGCTTATGGCGCTCGGCGAATTCCGCAACCGCCGGGCCGCGCATCACCGTGCCGTCGTCGTTCATCAGCTCGGCCAGCACGCCGACCGGCGACAGGCCGGCAAGCGTGCACAGATCGACGCAAGCTTCGGTATGACCGGAGCGCATCAGCACCCCGCCCTCTTTCGCCACCAGCGGAAAGACATGGCCCGGACGCACGAAATCGGAGGCGCCGCTGTTGCCGTTGGCCAGCGCACGCACGGTATTGCTGCGCTCCTCGGCCGAAATGCCGGTGGTCAGGCCGTGGCGCACATCGACCGAGACGGTGAAGGCGGTGCCGAGCGGCGCGTCGTTCAATGCCACCATCGGATCGAGGTGTAGGCGTTTGGCTTCCGCGGTGGCAAGCGGCGCGCACACGATCCCCGACGTGTTGCGGATGATGAAGGCCATTTTTTCAGGGGTGCAGAGCGAGGCGGCGACGAACAGATCGCCCTCGTTCTCGCGGTCGTCGTCATCGGTGACGACCACGATCTCGCCCTTGCCGAACGCGGCGGCCACCGCTTCAACGCGCTGATGGGTGTCTTGCACGCAACTCTCCAAAAAAAGAAGAAGCTAGCCGCGCGGCCGTGGCCACGCCGGCGTCTCGCCGACCTGGCCGCGCTGCCGCAGATAGTGATCGGCGATAACGCAGGCCATCATCGCCTCGCCGATCGGCACTGCGCGGATGCCGACGCACGGATCGTGGCGGCCCTTGGTGGTGATATCGGTCTCGTTGCCGTAGCGGTCCACGGTGCGGCGCGGCGTCAAGATCGATGAGGTCGGCTTGACCGCGAAACGCACCACGATCGGCTGCCCGGTGGCAATGCCGCCGAGAATGCCGCCGGCTTGGTTCGACAGGAATTCGGGCTTGCCGTCCTTGCCCATGCGGATCTCGTCAACGTTCGCCTCGCCGGTCAGTGCGGCCGCGCCCATGCCGACGCCGATCTCGACGCCCTTGACCGCATTGATGCCCATCATCGCGCCGGCGAGATCGCCATCGAGCTTGCCGTAGACCGGCGCGCCGAGGCCCGCGGGCACGCCTTCCGCCACCACCTCGATGACGGCGCCGACCGACGAGCCGTTCTTGCGGATCTGGTCGAGATAGCCTTCGAAGAATTTCGCCTTCTGCGGATCGGGACAGAAGAACGGATTGCGCTCCACCTCGTCCCAATCCCAGCGCGCGCGGTCGATCGCCTCCGGCCCGATCTGGATGAGCGCGGCGCGCACCGTCAGGCCGGGCACGATCTTGCGGGCGATGGCGCCGGCCGCCACGCGCGCCGCGGTCTCGCGCGCCGACGAGCGGCCGCCGCCGCGATAGTCACGCAACCCGTATTTGGCGTCATAGGTGAAGTCGGCATGGCCGGGCCGGTATTTATCCTTGGTGTCGGCATAGTCCTTGGAGCGCTGATCGACATTCTCGATCAGCAGCATGATCGGCGTGCCGGTGGTGACGTCGTTGCCGCCGGCATCGGGAAACACACCCGACAGGATTTTCACCGCGTCCGGCTCGCGCCGCTGGGTGGTGAAGCGCGACTGGCCGGGCCGCCGGCGGTCGAGATGGTGCTGGATGTCGGCGACGGCGAGCGGGATACCGGGGGGGCAGCCATCGACCACGCAGCCGAGCGCCGGCCCGTGGCTTTCGCCAAAGGTCGTGACCCGGAACATATGGCCGAAGGTATTGAACGACATGGGATTCCACCGGTTCCGTGTTTGGTAGCCCGCGCGACCGGCGTGGTCAAATGGTGCGAACCTCCCCGCTGTGGGGAGAGGGTGGCGAAAGCCAAAGGCGTGAGCCGTGAGGGCGCAAGGTCTGAGAGGGCTCCACCGATGCCGCTCATCATTAATCCTCATCCTTGAGGAGGCCCACAGGGCGGGGGTGATCGTCTCCCCATTGACCTCATGGTTCGAGACGCGTCGCACGTAGCCAAGTTTACGCAGGCTACGCCTGCTATGGCGACGCTCCTCACCATGAGGATCGAGATCGTCGGTGCTCTCGATTAGCTGTGCGGGTCAAATGCCCCCTGTTCGCTTCGCTCGCGACCTCTCCCGTCATGGAAAGAGGTTTCTCACTCGTAACGCGTGACGCTTCCGCCCGCGAACACATAGGCCACGCCCTGGTCGATGGAGTAGTGGGTGGCCTCCTCCGGCGCCGCGATGCCGAGATGGGCGATCAGTGCGCGCGCGGTGCCGCCGTGGGCGACAATCACGGTGTCGCCGGTCAACGTGGCATGCCAGGCGCCCACCCGCTGCGCCACTTCTTCGTAGGTTTCGCCGCCGGGCGGACGAAACCGCCATTTGTTACCTTCGCGTTTTTGCACCACGTCGCTCTCGCGCTCCAGCACATCCTGATAGGTGAGACCCTCCCATTCGCCGAACGCAATCTCGGCAAGGCGCGATTCGCGGGTATATCCGCCCGCATCGAGATCAAGTGCCGCGCGCAGCAGGTCCATGGTCTGGGAGGCGCGGGCCAGTGGGCTGGAAACGTAATCGTAGTCCTTCGGCGCGCGGCCTTCTCGCGCAAACAGATCCCGCAAGATGCCGGCGCATTGCACCGCTTGGGCGCGGCCTTGCGCGTTGAGCGGAATGTCGTGACGGCCCTGCAGGCGGCCGGCCACGTTCCAGTCCGTCAATCCATGACGCAGATAATAGAGAACGGGCGCGGGCATGGAGCTTCGCTGAGTTCGCCTAGTGTCCCGAATCCGAAGTTCGCACACCCCTGCTGCGAGCACTTTTGCGAACTTCGGATTCAAAGGGACACTAGCAATCATAGCGTTGCTAGTGTGACTT
>JBKKAF010000049.1:0-15716 GCA_046714775.1 Xanthobacteraceae bacterium
GCGTTACACCGACGCAGCCGCCGCACAGTTGCAATTTCACGGATAACCAGCGGAAAAGGCCGCAGCGGCGTTCGTCCACGGCGCCCTTAGGAAACCAATTGCTCGAGTTGCGTTCGCCGCGCCGGCGGACGTTCCAGCGCGCCGAGAAAGCGGTCGGCCCAGGACTCGATGTCGTTGTTGGAGATCACCCGGAACAGCGCCTGGTGCCGCTCGCGGCGCTCGGCCAGCGGCATTGCCAGCGCCCGGCCGAGCGCGGCGGCAACGCTGTCGGGATCGTAGGGATTGACTAGCAGCGCGCTTTCCAATTCACGCGCCGCACCGGCGAAGCGCGACAGGATCAGCACACCGGGATCCTCGGGATTTTGCGAGGCGACATATTCCTTCGCCACCAGATTCATGCCGTCGCGCAATGGTGTGACGAGTGCGGCGCGCGCGGCGCGGTAGAGCCCGGACAGGGCGGAGCGGCTATAGGCGCGATTGACGTAACGGATCGGGGTCCATTCGGCTTCACCGTAGGCGCCGTTGATGCGCCCGACCGCCGCACCGACGTCCTGCTCCATATTGGCGTATTGCGGAATGTCGCTGCGGCTCTTGGGCGTGATCTGCAGATAGGTGACCTTCCCGCGCCATTCCTCATGCGTCGCCAGGAAGCGTTCGAAGGCGTCCATGCGCTGCAGGATGCCTTTGGAATAATCGAGCCGGTCGACGCCGATGATCAGGGGGCGCCCGGCCAGGCTGTCCGTGACCTTTCTCACGAATGGCGAGCGTTCGGCGCGCTGGGCCATCGCTGCGAAGGTCGCGGTTTCGACTCCAACCGGAAACACGTCGACCCGCATGGTGCGGTCGCGAACGGCGAAGTTGAAATCGTGGCTGTGCAGCCCGACCTCGCGCGTCAGGTAGCGGCTGAAATTGAATGCGTCGTCGCCGGTCTGGAACCCGACTAGGTCGTATTCGCACAGCGTGGGGATGAGACGCTCGTGATTGGGCAGCGCAGTGAGGATTTCCGGCGGCGGACACGGGATATGGAGGAAGAACCCGATGCGGTTGCGATGGCCGAGATCGCGCAGCGCCTTGGCCAGCGGGATCAGATGATAGTCGTGCACCCAGACGGTATCGTCCGGCTTGAGCACCTTGTGCAGATGACGGGCGAAATGGTCGTTGACCCGCAGATAGCCGCTGAGATCGCGACGCGTGAACTCGGCGAGGTCGACGCGGTAATGCAGGATCGGCCACAGCACGCGGTTGGCGAAGCCGTGGTAATATTCCTGATAGTCCTCCTTCACCAGATCGATGACGGTGTAGGTGATATTGTCCTCTACGGTCTCCTTCGGCTCGATGTTGGAGCGCGTGGTGACCTTGCCGCTCCAACCGAACCAAATACCCGACGTCCGCTTCAGCGCCGCCTTGACGGCGACTTCGAGGCCGCCGGCACGCGCGGTGCCTTTGTCCTCCGGAACGGCAACTCTATTCGAAACTATGATGAGCTGCGCCAATAGCGGTCCTCCCAGCTCCGAGACAACCTCATCGCAGTGAGTATCAGGCCGGCCATCGAATAAGTCTGCGGGAAATTGCCCCACAAAGCGCCGGTGGTCGGATGCACGTCTTCGGAAAACAGACCATAGCGGTTTCTGAGCCCGAGCGCATCGACGAAACGCTCCCGTGCCTCTTCCCGCCGTCCGATCATCCATAAAGCGTCGATCAGCCAGAACCGGCAAATCAGAAAAGCGGTCTCCGGCAGCCCAAAATCGTCCGAACCGACATAACGCATGACATGCTGCTCACGCCGCAGCTCCCGTTCGACGACCTCCACGGTACTAACGAATCTCGGATCGTTTGGTTCGAGCAAGCCGAGCTCCGGCAGCAACAGAACGCTGGCATCGAGATCGTCGCAATCCACCGCCGCGGTGAATGCCTTTCGTTTCTCGTTCCAGGCGCGGGCCAGCAGTTCGTCCCCGAGCTTTCTTGCAGTCGCGCCCCAATAATGCGCCCGATCGGCCAGTCCGAGATGCGCCGCGATCGCTTCAAGGCGCTGACAGCCGGCCCAGCACATCGCGGCCGAATGAGTGTGGATTCGCTTGCGTCCGCGAAATTCCCAAATGCCGGCGTCCGGCGTCATCGCCAGCGCCGCGGCCTTCTCGCCGAGCGGCTCGAGCTGGTGAAACAGGCCGGCGTCGCCCATGCGCGGCAGCCGCCGGTCAAAAAACATCGGGGTCGCCGCAAGGATAATACTGCCATAGGTGTCGTGCTGATCCTGCACCGCCGCCTGATTGCCGACCCGTACCGGCCCGTCGCCGCGGTATCCCTGCAGGCCCGGCTCGATGCGTTCCTCCATCGGGTCGCTCGACACCACGCTGTAGACCGGGCGCAGCAGATCGGAATGCCCGGATGCGATGGTGAGAATGTAGGAGATGAATTGCTCCATCGTGCGCGTCGCGCCGATGCGATTGAGCGCCTGGACCACGAAATAGGCGTCGCGCAGCCAGCAATAGCGGTAGTCCCAGGTGCGGCCGGAGCCCGGCGCTTCGGGAACCGAGGTGGTGAGCGCTGCGACGATGGCGCCGGTCTCCTCGAAATTGCTGAGCTTGAGCGTGATCGCCGCGCGGATCGTCGCCTCCTGCCAATCATAGGAGACTGCGAGACGGCGGACCCATTCGCGCCAATAATCCTCGGTGCGCCGGCAGAAATCCGCGCAGGTGTTTTCGAGAGCGCCTTCGAATGGCGCGTCCGATCCGAACACCATGTGCAGCGGCCGCGTCAGCACGAAGGCTGCCTCACGATCGATATAGGACAGCGGCGCATCGGTCGTCAGCCGCAAAGCTGTGCCGCCGCCGGTGAAGCGCATATGGCTGCTGCCCATGGCGCCTTGCGTCGGCTGGCCATAGCTGTGGGTCGGACGGAACCGGATGGTGATGCGCGGCAAGCCGGCGACCGGCTCGATGATACGGATCAATTCCGGCGGGCGGAAGATGCGGCCGTATTGATCGAAGCGCGGCGCGAAATCGGTGATCTTGACGGCGCCGCCCTGCCGATCGCGCATCGTGGTGACTACGACCGCGGTGTTGCGGACATATTCCGAGGTGGTCTCGACGCAGTCCTCGACGACCACGTCGGTGAAACCTTTTTCCTCGTCGCCGGCAAGCAGCCGGCAGAACACCGGATCGCTATCGAAGCGCGGAAAGCACCACCACACGATGCGCGCGCTGGGATCGACGAGCGCGGCCGTGCGGCCGTTGCCGATCACGGCCAGATCCAGCCCGTAGTCGGTCACTGCAGGCCCGCCCCATTGAGCTCCGCCGTGCGATAGAGCCAGTCCCTCACGTCTCGCGGCTCATGAAAGGTGCCGGCGAGGCCGGAAATCTTGCGGCCGACGGAAAATCCCAGGCCGTTGAATTCGGGGAGCACCGCAAACGCCGAATCGTCGGTGATGTCGTCGCCGATGAAAATCGGACGCTTTCCATGAAATGGCGGATAGGCCATCAGCTCGCGAATGCCCTTGCCCTTGTTGAAGGCAGCGGGCTTGACCTCGATGACGGCTTTGCCGGGGAGAACCTCGATCGCATCGTCCGGATAGACGGCGCAGGCCGCCGCCACCGCCTCACGCACCGTCTCGGCGTGCTGCGGAGCCAGCCGATAATGCAGCGCCAGCGAGTAGCCTTTGTCCTCCAGGATGATGCCGTCGAGCTTGGAGGCGAAGGCGGCGAACTGGCCGCGCAGGTCGCGATCGATGTTCGCCTTGAACCGCGCGCGCGGCTCCATTCCGTTGACGCGCAATTCCGCGCCATGGCCGGCGACCGCCGGCAGCTTCAACGGCGCGAACAATTGATCGAGTTGCGCCAGCGGCCGGCCGCTGACGAAGGCGAGCGCGCCGCCGGTCCGGTCACGCAACGTCTCCAGCACCTCTTTCAGGCGCGACGGCACCGAGACTGCGAGCGGTGTTGCGGCGATGTCGAGAATGGTCCCGTCGACATCCAGCAGCACAGCGCTATTTTTGAGATTGATAGGGTCGATCTGCACGGTGGAGGCCGTTGTTCTTGCCCATGGTTGGTAACGCGAAAGCGGCGAAGGTCGTTCCCGATTACCGGGCAAGGACTTCCACTTGGCCGTCGACGCCAGTGATGACTCGGAACGGCCGTTCGTAGGTCTTGTCCTCGTTACGCGCGATCGCGCGATACTCGCCTTCCGCAAGAATCACCCGTGGAAAAGCGCCGATCGATTCCTTGATCACGTCGCCACCCGGAGTGAGCACCGACCACTGGGTATTGGCGAGCGCTTCGCCTCCCGGTTCGTTCACCAACTTGAGCATGATGACCGCGGCGCGATGCGTGACGGTCGCGTCGGTGAGCTTGGCCGTCTGCACCCGGATATCGGAGCGCACCACGGAGTTGGCATCGCCGTAATTCGAGGCGATGTGGTAGGTGCCTTCCGGCAGCAGCAGCACGTCGCCGGTCACCACCGATTGCGCCAGCGGCCGCTTGTTGCCCGGCTCGAACTGGCTGCCCTGGTAGATGTCGAACGAGATCTGCCCCTGCGGGATGCGCACGTCGCCGACGCGGCCCTCGATGCGCAGTCCACCGGCCGGAAGCTCGAACACTTCCCGCACCGTCTCGGCGCGCAATTGCACGGGCTTGGTGGCGTTCGCCAGTCCGAAGCCGACATGGACGATGTATTGACCGGGCGGCAGCGCGAAAACCGGAGCGCCACCCTTTTCATCCTTCAGCAGACGGAACACGCCGGTCTGGTCGGGCTTGCTGGCGTAGACTCGCCAATGCAATCCGCCCGGGATCACCGGCATGTCGCGGCCGAAACGCGCGCTCACCGCAAGCGCGACCTGCCCGGCCGGCACCGCGGGAGCGGTTTGGCTCTGCGCCGGACCCGGATTCGCCGCCGGCGGCAACGACTGCAGCATCGGTCCGCGCGGCGCGGGTCCCGCATCCACTCCAGGCGGTGCGAGACTCATGCCGGGCGACAGCGGCGTTGGGGCCGCCGGCGCGGAGGGGACGATTTGCGGCGGACGCGGCGCAGGCGAGCCGTCGAAGAACTGTGCGCTGGCCGGCGCCGATAGCGCCGCAAGCCAGAGCGCAACGGCAACGACCAATCGCCGGGCGCCAGAGCGCTTTGTGCCGAGCCGTGTCATTGCTCGGGTTTTCGACCGAAATCGCGGCGAATTCAAGCCATTATCGGCGGGTTTGTCACAATTCGGCGGCTATGCTAGTGCGGCGGTTCAGAAATTCCCCATTCGTTGCCGCAAGTCAGGAGGGAATTTCTGAACCAAAGCCGCACTAGCCCGCTAAGATTTCCTAGTGTCCCTTGAATCCGAAGTTCGCAAAGTGATTGCAGCAAGTCCGGACGAACTTCGGATTCGGGACACTAGGCGAGCGCCTTGCCGGACAAAACCATGCCCGATGCCCTTGAACTGCTCAAAACCCGCCGCTCCGTGAAGCCAATGGAGCTGACCGGCCCAGCGCCCAGCGCTGCGGAAATCGACACGCTGCTGACGGTCGCATCGCGGGTGCCGGACCACGGCAAGCTCACGCCTTGGCGTTTCATCGTGTTCGAAGGCGAGGCTAGGCTTGCGGCCGGGGACGCCATCGCCACGGCGTTCCGCATCAAATATCCCGACGCCAGGCCCGAACAGGTGGATGGCGAACGCGCGCGGCTGGCGCGCGCCCCGCTGGTGATCGCGGTGGTCAGCCGCGCCGGCCCGCATGTGAAGATCCCGGAATGGGAGCAAGTGCTATCCGCCGGCGCCGCCGCCATGAGCCTGGTGCTGGCCGCGCACGCGCTCGGCTATGCCGCCAACTGGATCACCGAGTGGTACGCCTATGACCGCGGCGTGCTCGACGCGCTTGGTTTGAAGGAGCAGGAGCGCATCGCCGGGTTCATTCACGTCGGGCGGCCGGCGCGCCCGCCCGAGGAGCGGCCGCGACCGCCGCTGCAGGACATCGCGACGCGCTACGGCGGATAATGTCGCGCTCGATGTTCCGGTTCTTGTCGTGAAGTCCTTATATGCGAGTGCGAGCGTGGGCTGCGTCGGCGCCGGCGATCCCGCCGACATCATGATCGGGCCGCGGCTCGGTCATATCGGCATGTTCGAATTTCACCGCGCCGAGGAAGCCATCAGGCTTGGCGCCGAACCAGCCGAGCGGTCGCTCGACACCATCGCGCAGGCGATCGAAGCGCTCGGCTCTTAGTGCAGTCTGGAATTCACGCGGTCTGGATGTAATCGCGCAAGGCGGCGGATTCTTGCTCCATCTCCTGCAGCCGGTGCTTGACGACGTCGCCGATCGAGACGATGCCAATCAGCCGGTCCTGCTCGATCACCGGGACATGGCGGAATTTTCCGGTGGTCATGCGTTCCATGATCTCGCCGACGCTGTCCGCGCAATCGCAGGTCACGACCTTGCGCGTCATCACCTGCGACACCGGCTCCTCCAGCGCATCGGCGCCACGCGCGGCAAGCTCCCGCACGATGTCGCGCTCGGTGACGATCCCGGCAATCCGGCGATCCGGGCCGAGCACCAGGAGCGCGCCGATCCGGCGCTCCGCCAGAATTCCGATCGCCTTGCCGAGCGTTGCCGCCGGCTCGACGGTGGCGACGTCACTACCCTTGTGAGACAGAATCGTTTTGACGGTCATGGGTCGCCTCCCTCGACCGGCTGCCGCATGCCGGTCAATATCAACAAACGGTCTTGGTCGCCGGTTCCGGTCGCGCACTCGACTAAGAATGCTGACGGTTCGCGTCGCCGACACAATGATTGACCCGAATCGTGTTGGCCGCAAGCGCGGTAACGCGCGTCAGTAATAGATCATAACGGTGGAGCGCCGGGATCCGGCTCCGCGGGATCAGCCGCCAATGGTTGGCGCGGCACCGGATCGAACGCCGAAAATGCGATCAGGCCGGCGACAAATCCGCCGAGGTGAGCTTGCCACGCAATGTTTCCTTGGATGCCCGTGAACGAAAGCCCACTGATCGCGAGCAATGTATCAAGGCCCAGCCATACCAGAACGAAAGTGACCGCGCGCGGGTTTCGCAAACTCGCCAACAGAGGACGCGCCGGTACTTCTTCAGGCCGGGCGGCACGCGCTCCTCCGGGCCAAAGCGAGCCGCCGGGCTCGAAGGCAAAGCGTGTCGCGGCCCCCATGGTGCCGAACACGACCGCCGAAGCGCCTATCACCAGCAAGAAGTTCCCGGCATGGGTCAGCAGATAGGCCGCCGCACCCGCCACCGCCGTCAGGGCCAGGAATCCGAAGAAACGCAGGGCGCCGAAGCGGCGCGCCACCAGCGAGCCGAAGATCAGCAGCCCTACGCTATTGAAGATCAGATGCTGGAGGTCAGTGTGTAGCAATGCATAAGTGACAAAGCTCCAGACCGCGGGACCGAAGCCGCCCGGCAGGGCACTGCCGCCCGGTGCGTAGCGCTCCGGAATAAAGGAAAACAACAGAAGAACCTGACCTGCGTCCTGCTCGGACAGCACCCACGTTCGAAGGGCGTGAATAACCCAAAGCAGCGCGATCACGACGATGACCGGCACCGGAATGTTGAACATCGGCTCGCGCGTTAAGTCCACGTGCATGTCCCCGCAATATGTCCCGCTGGGCATAGAGGGCGCGCGCGCGCGCGGCAAGCGCGCGCCGTCTGAAAACAAAACGCATAAGAAAAAAAGGGAGGGTCGAAACCCTCCCTTGGTGCCGCCTTTGCGAAGTATCCGGTACCGCCTTGGCGCGGAACCGAAAGCTTGGTGCCCCAAGTCGGCTAAAGCCAGCGGCTTTAACCGACTTGGGTGGCGCTCCACCGGAGCGCCGGTCACATCCCCTTCGCCTCCCCGGCTGCTTTCAGTTTGCCGCCGGTGTCGAAGGTCCGGCGGCGCGTGAGGTTCATTGCGACGCTAAGCGAACCGCCGTGGCATGCCCAGCAAATTCCCGGCTTAACATTAATGCGCGCGCCGCCGCGCTTTCTGCGCCGCAAACACGCACGCGGCACGCGCCCTGCTCTGTCCACCTCATCGCCCGGAATTCTGGGCCGCGCTGTCCCGAACGGGAACATCGCCGGCCCGCCGGTGCACGAAGAAGAGACAGCGGGGCTCATGAAGCATCCCTCCAGCCGCGTGGTGTTCGATTATTGGAACGACCGCCGTGGCCGCCGGCCGATGCCGGAACGCGGCGAGATCGAGCCCGGCGCCATCCGTCAGGTGCTCGCGGACACTTTCATTCTGGCCTTCGACCCGCATGCCGGCCATGCGTTCCGCATTGCCGGGACGCGGGTGTGTGCGATTTTCGGCCGCGAGCTCAAGAGCGGAAGCTTTGTCGATTTCTGGAAGCCGGAGAGTCACCAGGTGGTACGCGATCTGCTCACCGTCGTGACCCATGAGTCGATCGGGGCGGTCGCCGGCGCCAGCGGACACAATAGCGAAGGCGTCGCGCTCGATTTCGAACTGGTATTGCTGCCGCTCAGCCATCGCGGCCACAGTGGCGCGCGGGTGCTGGGAGCACTGGCGCCGGCCGAGCGACCCGCTTGGTTCGGCACCAGCGCCATTGGGCGCCTGAGCCTCGGCACCTTGCGCTATCTCGGGCCGGAGGTGGTTGCCGCCGAAGCGCCGCCGATCCTGCCGGTGACGCCGCGCGGCCGCATCCGCCATGGCCTTTTGGTCTATGACGGCGGCCAATCCTCGGAGCACCACGCGCCTACCGACTAACGCGCCGTTAACAAAGCGTATCTAGGCTCCCCGCCCGGGCCTAATTCACAAGGGGATTCAGGGCGGCATGTCGGTTCCCCAGAGAAAATCTTTAATCCTTCCGCTGGCTGACGAACGCCGGCGACACCAGCGCGTGCGCGTCAACCTGCTCGGCCGCTATATGCTGGCGGATCGCCGCGAATTCCCCTGTCAGGTGACCGATATGTCGCCGGGCGGCATGGCGCTGATCGCGCCGGTCGCCGGCCAGCCCGGCGAGCGCGTCATTGCTTATGTCGATCATCTCGGCCGGCTGGAAGGCGTGATCGCACGCCTGTTCCAAAACGGTTTCGCGATGACCGTGGTGGCGACCAAGCTCAGGCGCGACAAGCTCGCGGCCCAGCTCACCTGGCTCGCCAACCGCCACCTCCTGACCTCGCTGGACGATCGCCGTCATGGCCGTATCACCCCGCGCAATCCGGCCGGACGGCTGATCCTGCCGAACGGCATCAACATCGCCTGCCGGGTGATCGACATATCGCAATCCGGCTGCGCCATCGGAACCGATCAGCGGCCGGAGATCGGCGCGCTGGTCACCATCGGCAAGACCACGGGGCGGGTCGTCCGCCACCTCGAAGAGGGCTTTGCCATCGAGTTCACCCGGATGCAGCATTCGGACTTTCTCGAAGACAACGTCACCGGCGGGTAAACACCGCGCCGTTTCCGGCACCCCTGCCGGCGCCATTTCGTTCGCACCCAAATCGTCATTCGGGCCCGTCCAGGGCGCGGCAGCGCGCGCTGTCGGTTAAGCGCGGCCGCGGATCAGCACGACAATTGCGGTCGGTGCGCCACATGCGTGGTTAAGGATGGCATTTTATTCAAATTGGTTTAGTTGGGATTTTACGCAGTTTTGATTGAAACAATAACAGTATTCGTCTCAATGTTTACTTTCCTTATCTTCAAACTCATCTTGCGAACTTAGGGGCCATTCAAAGGCTTTGTGGGAAATAAGGCTCCATAACAGGGATGGGGCCAACCGATGCATCCGAATATCCTGCGCGTGTTTGGCGCTGTGGTCGCAGCGGCGGCGATTGCCGCGCTGCTGGCAGCACCGGCCGCAAAGGCCGCCAACGAGCGGCCGCTGTTCGTCAACATCGGAACTAGTTCCCGTGCGCCGATCGGCTGGGTCGAGTTCTGCTCGCGCCAGCCGGCGGAGTGCGAGTCCAAGGCTGTGGACGCACGCGATGTCGTGCTCAGCCAGAAAGCCTGGAAGGATCTCACGCGCATCAACGCCTGGGTCAACGCCACGATCAAGCCGAAGACCGACCTCGAACATTGGGGCGTGGTCGAGAAGTGGTCGTATCCGGATGACGGCTATGGCGACTGCGAGGATTACGTCCTGCTCAAGCGCAAGCTCTTGATCCAGGCCGGCTGGCCGCGCCAGGCGCTGCTCATCACCGTGGTGCGCGAGCAAAGCGGCGACGGCCACGCGGTGCTCACGGTCAAGACCGACAAGGGCGAATTCATCCTCGACAACCAGAACACCGAAATCCTGCTGTGGTCGGAAACGAGCTACCGCTTCGTGAAGCGGCAAGCGCAAGCCGATCCCAACACCTGGGTTGCGCTCGGCGATGCCCGCCCGACCCTGGCCACTGCCACTTCGCGCTGATTGCGCAGAACGGAGCTACGCGATCCCGGTCACGTCCCCACCCCTCCCCGTCCCCAGACCGGGTTCGCGCGCGGCCGTCCCTCCCCCCAGGGGCGGCCGCACCTTTTTTATGACCGCGCATCAAGCGATGCGCCTCAATCCCTTGCTGTAGCGCTGCCAGCGCTTCACATAGATATCGGCGGCGGCGGCGATCATCTGCGCGGCTTTGTCGTCGAGCGTGCGGATCACGCGCGCGGGTGAACCCACGATCAGCGAATGATCGGGAAATTTCTTGCCCTCGGTCACCAGCGCGCCGGCGCCGACCAGGCAATGCCGCCCGATCTTGGCGCCGTTGAGCAGGATCGCGCCCATGCCGACCAGGCTGTTGTCGGCAACACAGGCGCCGTGCAGCACCACATTGTGGCCGATGACGCAGTCGGCACCGACGATCACCGGGAAACCCGGATCGCTATGGATGGTGGCGTTGTCCTGGATCTGGCTGCGCTCGCCCACTTCGATCCATTCGTTGTCGCCGCGCAGCACCGAGCCGAACCAGACGCTGGCGTCGGTCTTCAATCGCACTCGCCCGATCACCGCCGCGGTCTCCGCCACCCAATAACGATGGTCGGTGGGCAGGTCCGGTGCTTCGCCGTCAAGCTCAAAGATCGCCATGCGCGCTCCTAGAGCATGATCCCGAAAAGTGGAACCGGTTTCGGATAAGATCATGCTCAAACAATAGAACTAAGCGCGACCTTGCCATGCGGGTTTTCGATTGGCGAGATGGCTGCTACGTTCAGAGCGGCAGCGCGGTAAGCGCCATCACCACCACGGTGCCGGACATCAGGCTCCAGAATCCGGCGACGATGGTCGCGCTCATCACCGCGCTGATGCGGCGGCCCTCGATCTGCCGAGCGCGGATGGTGTTGCGCATGATGATGAAGGGCGCGGCAAAGGCGAGAAAGGGTATCGCCGCGAATGTCGATGGGCGCGGCCCGCGCTGCAGCAGGCGAAAACTCGCCGGCCGCCGGGTGGCGAGCTGATAGCCGCTCGCGAGCAGACCCGCGAGCGCAAATCCGATGGCAAGCGCGAAAAACGACTCAACCGAATGCGGCGACATGAACCCTGACCAGCGACCGGAGCCGATGCTTCGCAGAGCGCTACGCGCAGCGCTACAATATCCTTAATTAATCCTTAACGCGGACGATCTCGAAACCCGTGCATCGCCGCGCGTGCATGCAATACTCCCCGCTGATTCGCGGGGACGCGCGTCGATGACCACGACCAACATGGCAGAACGGCCCCGCCGCGGGACGCGCGGTCGCGCTCGGCGCCGCCCGAGGATGCTCATCCTTCCGTTGGTGGTGCTGGTCGGGCTCGTGCTCGGCGGCGTGGGCTACATCGCCTACGTGCTATGGCCGCGCTGGCCTGGACCGCCGCTTGCGACCGACACGCCGGCGTTTCCGATCATTATCGCCAATGTCGCGTTCAACGTGCCGCCGGCGGCGATCCGTCTGCCGGTGCAGCGCCGTCCCGGCACCCATGAGCGTGTCGACTTGGCATTCCTGTGGCCGTCGCTGCTTCCGCCCGATCTGGCGGCCAAGCCCTCCGCCGCCCCGACCGACGCGGCAGCGGCGCCGAGCAAGACGCCGGAGCGAATCTTCATCACCATCAGCGGAGCCGGCGTCACGCTGGCGCCGGCCGACCGGCTGCGCACCATCTATCCGCGCTACACCGCGAGCGAGCCTGCGGCCGGGCCGAACGGTCTGGCTATTCTCGCCTTTCGCGACGGCACGCCGTATCAGGGTGAGGACCTGATCTATGACGGCGGGATGCCGAGCAATTTTCTGGTGCGGTGCTCGCGCAACGGCGCGGGTCCGACGCCGGGCATCTGCCTCTATGAGCGGAGGATCGAGACCGCCGACCTGGTGGTGCGCTTTCCGCGCGACTGGCTCGGCGACTGGCGCAATGTGGCGAGCAATATCGAGCGGCTGATCGGAAGCTTGCAGTCAAAACGCTGATCGATTGCCGAGCGCTCCGGTCAAATGGCCCTACTCGGCTCCAGATCGATATCGAGAATCGGCATCTCGAAAATATACAATCGCCGGCCCTGCTTATCATCGACGAATAAGACGCCGATGAACTCTTCCCCGATGTAGGCTTCCACCGAATCCTGCTTCTTGGGCCGGGCTACCACGCGGACGCGCTCGTTATCGAACTTGCGCCGGAGTGCCGCTTCGAGCCTTTTTGCGTCCGCCAGATCCGTCGGCTCGCCAAGCGGAATTTCCATGCGCAGATTGTACGAGCGCTCGCCATCGTCCTCATCGACGGAAAGATCGCCGATATTATCCTCGCCAACATAGACTTTCGCCGTGTCGCCATTTTGTAGCACAACGCGGATGCGCGCATTGCTGAACAGGCGCTTGAGATAGTCGTCGAGTTTTCTGATTTCCTGGACGTCCAACGGATCGACTCCCGATCTTTATTTCATGCTGCAGGCGGACCGCGGTCGAGCTTTTCTGCACTGCTCTTTGGCGGTGGTCGGGTCACGCTATGGTTTGCGACCGTGCCAGGAACCGTGCCAGGAACCGTGCCATGACACGGCTCAATGTCCGATGCAACGGCACCCCTGCGCGGGGCCTCAAAAATCGGTGTGCGGAAACATCTGATCCATGCTGCGCGCCGGCTCAGGGCAGCCGGCTTCGCCGATGATTTTTGCGGGCACGCCCGCCACCGTGGTGTTGGGTGGTACTGGCTTCAGCACCACCGAGCCGGCGGCCACGCGCGCGCAATGGCCGATTTCGATATTGCCGATCACCTTGGCGCCGGCGCCCAGCATCACGCCGCGTCGGATTTTCGGATGGCGGTCTTCCTTTTCCTTGCCGGTGCCGCCGAGCGTCACGCCGTGCAGGATGGAGACGTCGTCCTCGATCACCGCGGTCTCGCCGACCACCAGACCGGTGGCATGGTCGAGGAAGATGCCGCGTCCGATCCGGGCGGCCGGGTTGATGTCGCATTGGAAAACCGCCGAGGATCGGCTTTGCAGATAATAGGCGAAGTCCTTGCGGCCCTTGCCCCACAGCCAATGCGCCAGGCGATGGGTCTGGATGGCGTGGAAACCCTTGAAATAGAGCAGCGGCTCGATCAGCCGATGCGCCGCCGGATCGCGGTCGACGGTGGCGACGATATCGGCACGAAACAGGTTGCCGATCGACGGCTCGCTTTCCAGCGCATCGGCATAGGCCTGCCGGATCAGTTCGGCGGATACGTCGGGATGGTCGAGCCGCTCGGTGATGCGATGTATCACGGCAGCTTCCAGCGTATCGTGATGCAGAATGGTCGAATAGATGAAGGTCGCGAGCTCGGGCTCGCGCCGCACCACCTCTTCGGCCTCCTGGCGGATACGCGCCCAGACCGGATCGACCTTGTCGAGCGCGTTGACAGCTCTCGTTTGATGCTGGGCCATGGTCATTTCCCCGGCAACCCTTTCACACGGTTTTGGTTCTATCACAGTTGCCCTGAGGAGAAAGTATATGGGTGTAAAAACAAAATATAACAATAGCTTATCGTAAAATCCGGACTAAGGACGCGAGGCCAGGAAGTCCAACGCGCCGGCCTTGAACACCCGGTCGCCGACCGCCAGCATGTGGTCGCGGCCGGGGATTTCCAGCGCCTTGCCGTGGGGCAGCAGCGCCGCCAGTTCGTGGGGCGAGCCGGCGACGTCGTCCTTGCTGCCGACCGCGACCAGCACCGGCTGGTGAATGGTCGCCACCTGCTCGCGCGCCAACGTCTGGCGCGAGCCGCGGATGCAGGCCGCCAGCGCCTTGCGATCGGACTTTGTCTGCTCGGCGAACAGGCGGAAGCTGCGCGCCTTCGGATCGGCGACCGCATCCGCCGACGGCGCTTCCATCGCCTCGGCGATACTCTCCGGCAGCCCAGCGGACTCGACCAGCCGAATGCCGATGCCCCCCAGCACGGCGCAACGCACGCGCGCGGGATGCGCCAGCGCCAGGAATGCGGTGATGCGGGCGCCCATGGAATAGCCGATGACGTCGGCGCGCGGCAGGCGCAGATGATCGAGCAGCGCGCGCACGTCCTCCGCCATGATGGCGCTGTGATAGGCCGCCGGGTCGTACAGCTTGGTCGACTGGCCGTGGCCGCGATTGTCGAGCGCGATGGCGCGGTGGCCGGCGCGCGTCAGCGTCGTCACCCAGCCGGGCTGCACCCAGTTGAACAGCGCATTGGAGGCAAAGCCGTGCACCAGCACCACCGGCTCGCCCTCGCCCTCGTCGAGAAAGGCGATCTCGACGCCATCGTGTTGAAACCTCTGCACGAGGGCAATCTTACGCCCGCACGGTCATGGCGGCAAAGCGCAGGCGTTCGCGCTCCTTACGGGCCTTGCGCCGGTCGAGATAGCGCTCGGTGGCACGTTCCACGGCGCGCTTGCAGGCGGCGCAGAAGCCGAACAGCGTCAGGATCGCGCCGATGATCCAGACGAACAGGTTGAACGCCCCCACCGTCAGCAGGATGGCGCCGCGGCCGGCCGTCTTCAGGATCGCCCGGGTCTGGCTGCCCTTGCTCTCCGCCAGCCGCGCCACCCGCGCCATGTCGCGCGGACCTTCGGAAATCTTCAGGCCGTCGAGCGCCGCCTTGGTGCCGGCCCAGCTCTGCACCCGCCCGACATCGCTGACGAAGCGGACCAGACCTTGCGCCCGCTCGACCTTGACCGCCTGGCGCGCGGCGCGCACCGCGACCGCCGGCTCGGTCATGCTGGCGCCCACCATGGCGCGCTTGAGCGCGCTCCAGTCAATCACTTCGCGGAGCGAGCGGCCTATCCATTGCGCCATGCCGGCGCTGACCTGGCCGGTGCGGCGCGCCGCCTTGATCACCGAGAGACCGACGCGCGCAGGCGCCCCCGCTCCGAACGAAGCATAGGTGCCGGCGGTCACCGCCAGCCCGACGCAAGCCAGGCCGAGGATCAGTTCGTCGACCTGCTCGCCCATGGCGAAGCGGGTGCCTTCGCGCACCGCGTCGCGAATGTCGCCGAACACGAACAGGTCGCCGAGCGTGGTGCCGGCGAGGCTCACCAGGTCGTCCGGTTCGCCGGTGATCAGTCCGCGGGTGAAATTCTCCGCAGCACGCGCGGCGCTGCTGGCGGCGGCGACTTCGGTGTCCACCTTGGCGGCGAGCGCCGGGTCGACCGCAATATTGCGCGCGAGTGAGAGATCGAGAAAGCTTTTGGCGAGATCGGCGTCCTTGGCCGCGAGCGCCGCCTCGATTTCGCGCGCAGCGACTGCGGGATTGAACGAGCGATCGAGCGCGCGATCCGCCAGCATGACGGGATCGTCCTGCGCCAACAGCAATTGCTCCGCCTCGAAGCCGCGTGGCACGACCGTGAGTGC
>JBKKAF010000050.1:0-6934 GCA_046714775.1 Xanthobacteraceae bacterium
CGGTTGTCCTTGGTCGCGACCATCACCCTGCACCCGGTGCCGCAGAAACGGCACGGCGCCTTGTCCCACTTGAGTTCGCGCGCGGCGCGCTCCGTAACGACGTTGGCCGCGAGCGCCGGCATAGGCAGGCCGCCGGCGAGCGCCGCCATGGCGGCAGCTTCCATTTTCAGGACCTGACGGCGATCGAGCTTTGCGGCGGTCATGGAAATTCCTTCGGGGGGCAGACTTCTTGTTTGAGCATGATCTTTTCCGAAAACCGGTTCCCACCCCGGATCACGTCCGGGGCAGGCTTTTCCAGGATCATGCTCTAAGATCGGCCGACCGAGCCATTGATCGGAGGCTGGGTTTTCTAAGCTGGTTCTAAAACGTGCTCTTCAGCTTCAAATGATCCATCCGGTTCATCGACCGGACGTCGATGCGCTTCTTTTCGCTGCCCTGCTGCACGTCGAGCGGCACGGTGACACCGGCGGCACCCTGCGCCCAGATCTTGCGATAGAAGTCGGCAAGCCCCTTGGGCACTGCGCCATTCACCCCAACAATAAGATCGCCGCGCCGGAGGCCGGCCTTTTCCGCCGGACTGCCCGGCGTGACGCGGCCGACCACGAGATTGCCACCTACTTCGCCGGCATTCATGCCGAGCCAGGGCTTGGCCTGTCCGCCGACGCGGCCGTCGCTCATCAACTCGCCCAGGATCGGCGGCAACAGATCAATCGGCACATACATGTTGCCCGGGCCGCTGCCCTTGCCGGTGGCGTCGTTGACGATCAGCGAGCCGACGCCGACCAGCTTGCCATCGCGGTTGATCAGCGCCGCCCCACTCCAATCCGAATGCGCGGGCGCAGTGAACAGCGCCTCGTCCAGCAGGTATTCCCAGGTGCCGGCGAATTCGCGCTTGGCAACGATCAGCGCGGGCGCCAGCCCACCGCGGCCGCCGAAGCTCGCCGCCAGCACCTGATCGCGCTCCCGCACCTCGGCCGACTTGCCGATCGCCATCGGCCGCACCTTGAGCGGGGAGATCGCCTGCAGCAGGCCGAAGCCGGTCTCGTGGTCGTAGCCGATCACATTGGCCGGCACGCTGCGGCCGTCATTGGTGCGGATTTCCGCGGCATAGGCTTCGACCATCAGATAGCCGATGGTCAGCACCAGCCCGTTGCCGTCGATCACGATGCCGGAGCCGACGCGCTCATGGCCGAGATTTTCGGTGGTGCGGGCATCCGGATTGATGAAGGTCCTGACGCGCACCACGCCGGAGAGGAGCTCGTTGGTCGCGGGCGGCTGGGTCTGCGTCTGTGATTGGACTTGCGCCGCGGACATCAGCGCAACGCCGAGCGCCACTGCCAGCGTCAGGCTGCGCCGCCACGCGAACCGGACCGACCCGAGGCGACGCGTGCTGCGCATGAGCTTCTCCTGCGAGAGATTCGATTCGCGGGCCCGAGCCGCAAGTATAGCGCAGAAGCCGGACCGGCAATGCTAGCTTTTTTGAGCATGATCTAGTCCGAAAACCGGTTCCCACTTTTCGGGATCATGCTTAGAGCTGCGCCTGCCGGCAGGCCGCCCAAATTTTCTCCGGCGTCGCCGGCATGTCCATCGTGTCGGCGCCGCCGCCGGGTATGGCATGGGCGATGGCGTTCATGATGGCGGCGAGCGCCGCCGTGGTGCCGGTTTCGCCGACGCCCTTGACGCCTAGCGGATTGGTGGTGGCGGGCACCGGATGCACGTCATCGACAATCGGCGGCATGTCGTCGGCGCGCGGGATGCCGTAATCCATGAACGAGCCGGTGACCAACTGCCCGCTGTCGGCGTCGTAGCGGATCATCTCCAACAGCGCCTGGCCGAGCCCCTGCGCCACCGCGCCGTGCAGTTGGCCGTGTACGATGGTGGCATCGAGCACGTTGCCGCAATCGTCCACCGCGCTGTATCCGACCACCTTCAGCTCCCCGGTATCGGGATCAATCTCGACCTCCGCCACATGACAGCCATTGGGAAACGTCACCGGCGTCTCGGTGGTCAGCCTGGTGTCGAGGCTTTCGGAAATCTCGCCGCTTTTCGCAAGCTCGGCGGCGCGGGCGGCGACCTCGAACAGCGACACCCGCCGGTCGGTGCCGACCACTTCAAACGCGCCGTTGCGGTAGTCGATATCGGCGTCGGCGGCTTCCAGCATGATGGCGGCGACGGCGCGGCCCTTGGTCAGCACCGCCTCGACCGCGCGCACAATGGCGCTGCCCGCGGTCATGGCCGAGCGCGAGGCAACCGACGGAAATCCGGCGACGCCGAGATTGGTGTCGCCGTGCCGGTGACGGATTTGGCCGGGCTTGATGCCGAGCCGGTCCGCGACCACGCGCGGGAAGACCGTGGCATGACCCTGACCGGTCGACTGCACATTGAGCGCGAGCACGATGGTGTCGTCGCCCGGAAAAAGCAGCCCGGCGCCTTCCAGCGGAAGGGCGCCGGAATGTTCGAGAAAGCACGACAGGCCGATGCCGCGATATTTTCCGCGCCGCGCCGCCTCGCGCCGGCGCTGTTTGAACCCGGCATAGTCGGAAAGAGCGAGCGCCTGGTTGAGAATGGCGGCGAACTCGCCACTGTCATAGGTCATGCCGACGGCGGTCTTGAAGGGAATCGCGGACGGCGGGATGCAATTCTTGCGGCGCAGTTTCGCGGGCTCGATGCCGGTGAGCCGCGCCGCCTCGTCGACAAGCCGTTCCAAGAGGTAATTGGCTTCCGGCCGTCCCGCGCCGCGATAGGCGCCGACCGCGAGCGTATTGGTGTAGAGGCACTTCACCTGCGCGTCGATCCGCGGAATGCGGTACATGCCGGGCAAGCAGCGCGCCATATTGTTGGTGGCGACATGGGCGCCGGGCGAGGCCATGTAGGCGCCCATATTGGCCAGCACGCGCAGCCGCAGCGCCAGGAATTTTCCGCCGGCGTCGAGCGCAAGCTCGGCATCGGAAACCGTGTCGCGCGCCTGGTTGTCGCTCAGGAAAGCCTCGGCGCGGCTCGACATCCAGTGCACGGTGCGGCCGGTCACGCGCGCGGCGACCAGCAGCGCGATATATTCCGGAAAGGCCGCGCTCTTGAGCCCGAACGCGCCGCCGACGTCTTCGGTGATGACCCGCAGCTTTTCCTTCGGCAGGTTCATCACCGAGGCGGCATGGTCGCGCAATGCCCCGGCGCTCTGCGAACACGCACGCAGCGTATAGGCGTCGGCGGCGGGATCGTAGCTCGCGGTCGCGCCGCGCGGCTCGAGGCTGGCCACCGCAATGCGCTGCTGCACGGCGGTGACGCGGGCGACATGGGCGGCCGAAGCCATCACCTTGTCCACTTCTCGCGCATTGGCGTCGGGATCGGGCGCCAGCCCCGGCCAGTCGATCGCGATATTGCCCTTCGCCTCCGGCCAGACCTGCGGCGCGTCGTCGAGCACGGCGTCGCGCACGTCCACCACCGGCTTCCGTTCTTCATACTCGACCGCGACCAATTCCGCCGCGTCCTGCGCCGCCTGCATGCTTTCGGCGACCACCAGCGCCACCGGCTCGCCGCCATGGGCGACGCGCTCGCGCGCCAGCGCCGGACGGCGCGGAATGACCAGCTTGGCGCCGCCGCGGCCGGTCATCGGGATGTGCCGCGACAACCCGTCGAGCCCGGCGGCCTCCATGTCGGCGCCGGTGAGCACCGCAATCACGCCGGGCGCCTGACGCGCCGCCTCGATATCCACCGACACGATGCGGGCAGCGGCGTGCGGCGAGCGCACGAAAAAGCCATGGGCTTGGCCGGCCGGGGCGGCGTCGGCGACAAAGCGGCCGGCGCCGCGCAGCAAGGCGTCGTCCTCGACGCGCCCGAATGTCGCGCGGGTTTCAGCGGTAGAATTCATAGGGGCTTCCACACGTGGGGAGTTCTACTGGTGGGGTTATAGCGAAAGCGGAGAGCGGGGAGAACCAACGGAAAGGGCCGGCTGATGCAGCCGGCCCGGTGCAGTACCACAGCCGACGCGTCAGGACAGCGCCGCCTTGACCCGGTCGGGCGAGAACGGCACCCGGCGCAACCGCACGCCGGTGGCATCGAAGATGGCATTGGCGACCGCCGCCGCCACCACCCGGATCGCCGGTTCGCCGGCGCCGCTCGGCGCAACCTCGGGCCGGTCGATCAGAGCCACGTCGATGGTCTCCGGCGTGTCGGTGATGTCGAGGATCGGATAGCTTTGCCAGTCCACGCTGGTGACGTTCTTGTTGTCGAAATGGGTCTCCTCCCACAGCGTGCGGCTCAGGCCCTGCACCACATTGCCCTCGATGGTCTGGGTCAGGTTGCGCGGATTGATGATCTGCCCGCAATCGTGGGCCACGGTGAATTTGCGCGCCCAGATCTTGCCGCTGCGGCGGTCGACCTCGACTTCCGCCACGATGGCCACGCGCGTGCCGCTGCGCTGGGCATAGGCGATGCCGCGGCCGCTCACGGTGTTGCCGCTCTGATCGCGCCGCGGCGAGGACCGCTGTTGCCAGCCGGATTTCTCCGCCACGGCCTTGATCACCGCGATGTCGCGCGCGTCTTTGACATGACGCAGGCGCAGCTCGATAGGATCGATGCTGAGCGCGACGGCGATCTCGTCCAGGAACGATTCGCTGGCGAAATGGATCTGCGGTCCCACCGGATCGCGCAGATGCGCGGTGCGCAACGGCGAAGCGCGGTCGAGCAAGGGCGCGATCGTCTCCCAGGACATGCGTTTATTGGGGAAAGCGTAGGATTCCTCCGGCACGCGGAAGCCGTCGCTCGATTTCAGCGCCACGCCACGTAGCTGTCCCGCAAGGGTGTCGTGCGGTTGGCCTTCGTGGAACATGACATCGATCCGCGAAAAGGCCTTGCTGACGAAGTCGTAGCCGATGACCTGCCCGGCCGCGTCGATGGCGGCACGCGCGCGATGGATGGAGGCCGGGCCTTTGGGATCCCAGGCGGTGCCCTCCGCACGGCTATATTGCAGACGCACCGGCCGACCGACCGCCTTGGCGATGACCGCGGCATCCGTGGCTGTATCGCCGGCGTCATTGCGCCCGTAGCAGCCCGGCCCGCTCACCCAGATGCCATGCACCTTGTCAGGCGGCAGGTCGAGCGTAGCGGCGACGCCGTCGCGGGTGTAATGCGGCTTCTGCGAGCTGGTCCAAACCGTCGCTCCTCCGTCGTTGATCTCCACCACGGCGCAGCCGGGACCCATGCCGGCGTGAGACTGGAACGGCCATTCGTATTCCGCCTCGATCACGCGCGCGGCGGTCTTGAAGGCTTCCTCGACGTTGCCGGTCTGGCCTTTGTCGACCTCGCGTTTGCGCACCGGCGCCTTGCGGATATGATCATAGAGCGCGGCCTCGTTGGGAAACGGCGGCTTGGCGTGCGACCATTCGACCTTGAGCGCGCGCGCGGCCTTGAGCGCATCCCATTCCTTGTCGGCGACCACCGCGAGGAAGCCCTGGTCCCACACCACGCGCGCGCCAGGAATGTCCTTGATCGAGCCTTCGTCGACCTTCACAGGCACCGCCCCGGCGATCTCCGGCCGGATCGTGCGCGCATGCACCATGCCCGGCACTTTGACGTCGGTCACAAAACCTTGCTGGCTGAATACTTTGGGCGCGATGTCCGTGCGCTTGATCGGCTTGCCGACGATCTTGTACTCGCTTGGAGATTTCGGCTTTGCCTTGCCCGGCGCATAGAGCGCATTGCCGATCTGCTTGTTCCAATTGAGCTGCACGTTGAAATAACGGCCGCCGATCAGGTCGGCGTAGCTCACTTTTTTGGTGGCGTCGGCCGCCGCCTGCACGACGCCATTGGTCACGGTGAGCTGATCGGCCGGCAGCCCGAGCTTTTCGGCCGCCATCTCGACCAGCACACGGCGCGCTTCCGCCGCCGCGGCGCGCATCTGCTTGCCGCCGTCCTGCACGCCGTTGGAGCTGGAGGCGCCGCCCTGGTTTACGCTGGTGCCGGTGTCGCCCATCAACACCGTCACGCGCTCGACTTGCACATCGAGCTCTTCCGCCACCATCTGCGCGATCGCGGTGGCGAGGCCCTGGCCCATATCCATCTTGCCGAAGAAGGCGGAAACCCCGCCGTCCGCGGTGATGGCGATGTAGGTGGAAAGCTGGTCCGGCACCAGCGCGGGCTTGCCGCCCTGCGCCAGCGCCGAACTGATGGCAAGCATGGAATCGAGACCGATTGGCATGCCGACCGAGATCACAATGGCGCCGCCGCCCTTCAGCAGGGAGCGGCGGGAGAATGCGTCGCGTTTTTCGATCCGGGTCATGACATTCTCCCTCAACCCATCATCTCGGCGGCGCGCTTGACCGCGCGCATGATGCCCATGTGCGTGCCCCAGCGGCACTTGAGCCCTTCGAGCGCCTGCTTGATCTCGGCGTCGCTCGGCTTCTTCTTGGTGGCGAGCAGCGCCGCAGCCGTCATCACCCAGCCGTTCGCGCAGTAGCCGCATTGCGTGACCTGCTCCTGGACATAGGCGGTCTGCAGCGGGTGCGGCTTCTCGGGCGTCCCGAGGCCGGCCATGGTGACGACCTTGGAATTGCCGATGGACGAGAGCGGCGTGATGCAGGAGTGGATCGGCTGGCCGTCGAGATGCACGGTGCAGGCGCCGCATTGCGCCAGGCCGCAGCCGAACTGCGGGTTGTTAAGCCCGATGTCGTTTTTCAACGCATAGAGCAGCGGCATGTCCGGATCGGCGTCGACATTGTGCGTCTTGCCGTTCACGTTGAGCGTGAACCGCGCCATGGGGCGCCTCCCTGATCCGTTAGACTGGGATGAGACTAATCCAAGGCTGAGGAAGGGGGAACCGCCCGAGCGGGATTTTCGGAAACTACTCGCCCGTCTCGAATCCCAACGCCTTGCACGCCTCGAACAGGGCGCGCACCTGTTGCTCGCTGACGCCGCGGGTGATGAACACCAGGCGGCT
>JBKKAF010000051.1:0-7211 GCA_046714775.1 Xanthobacteraceae bacterium
CCTCAGGATGAGGATTGAATTCGATCTCTGGAGAGCCTGATGGCCACCTTCCAATTCGATCTCGTCTCGCCGGAAAAGCTGTTGTTGTCCGGCGAGGTCGAGCAGGTCGATCTGCCCGGCTCCGAAGGCGACTTCGGCGTGCTGGCGGGCCACGCGCCGCTGGTCACCACGCTGCGGCCGGGCATCCTGACCGTGTATCGCGAGGGCGGCACGATGCGGATCGTGGTCAACGGCGGCTTTGCCGAAGTAAGCCCGTCCGGGCTGACCGTGCTGGCCGACATGGCGGCGCCGGTCGAGGATTTCGATCCGGCCGTGCTCGCGGGCGAGATCAAAGGCGCCGAGGAGGTGCTTGCCGGCGCCAAGGACGACGCGCAGCGCGATCAGCGCAGCTTGCGTCTCGAACAGCTCAAGGCGTTGCAGGCGACGCTGACGCACTAAATCCGCCCTCATACTGAGGAGCGCCCGAAGGGCGCGTCTCGAAGTATGGGGCGGCCTCGTGCTTCGAGACGCGTTGCTTCGCAACGCTCCTCAGCATGAGGCCGATTAGGATTTGAGCGGTGTTTCCGCGAACCTGGCGAATTCCTTCACCACCCGCTCATAGACCGGCCGCTTGAACGGCACGACCAGGTCCGGGGTCTTTTCCAGCCGCTCCCAGCGCCATTCGATGAACTCCGGCTCATGCCCGCCCGCCGGGTCCGCGATGTCGATCTCGCTGTCGTCGCCAGTGAAACGCAGGGCATACCATTTCTGCTTCTGGCCGCGATATTTGCCGCTCCAGGCCTGGCCGGCGAGTTCGCGCGGAATGTCGTAGACCAGCCATTCCTCGATCTCGCCCAGCTTCTCCACCGAGCGGATATTGGTTTCCTCGTTGAGTTCGCGCAGCGCCGCGCGCCACGGATCCTCGTTGTCGTCGATGCCGCCCTGCGGCATCTGCCAGTCATGGGTGGCGTCGACATGTTCGGGCCCGTCGACGCGGCGCCCGATGAAGACGAGGCCGGCGCCGTTGAACACGGCGGTTGCGACACAGGGACGGTAGGGCAGGTCTTCGAAGCGGGGCATGTCAAATCCATAGCCCGTTTTGGATATTGGAATCGAGAGACTTGTGGTTGGTGATTGCGGGCGCGCGAGCGAGGCTTGCGCCCCGGAATCGTAGGCTAGCTGGAATTCGCCCGGATGATGGAGGCGCTGATCGGCACCAGCAGCACGCCGCGGCTTTCGGCGGCCTTGGCCCAGCGGGCGATGCGTTCGATCGAGACCGGCAGGGCACTCGCCATGCCGACGGCGAGGCCGCGCGACCGCGCCGCCGCCTCCAGGCGTCCCAGCGCACGGTCGATATCGGCCGCGGTCGGCACCGCATCGATGACGATCTCGGCTTTGGCGAATGCGATGTTGTTGGCGCCGGCGATCTGGCTGGCGAGGCTGCGCGGCGAGGCGCCGTCATCCAGATAGATCAAGCCGCGCTTGCCGGTCTCGCGCAACACCGGCGCGAGCGCCTGTTCCGAGGCGGTGAGGCGCGCGCCCATGTAATTGGCCACGCCCACATAGCCCTGAAACCGGCTCATCGACCAATGCAGGCGATCGACGTTCTGCGCGGCGTCGACCGAGGTGAGCAGCGTCTGCGGGCCCGGATCGCTGTCCGGATAATCGAACGGCTCCATCGGCACCTGCAGCAGGATTTCGTGGCCGGCGCTGCGCGCGCGGGCGGCGATCTTTTCGAGATCGCTGCCGTACGGCGCGAACGCCAGCGTCACCGGGCCGGGCAATTTGTTGATCGCGTCATTGGTGCGGGCCGCGCTGGTGCCAAGCCCGCCGACCACGATCGCGACCCGCGGCGCGTTCGGCTTGCCGGCAATGGCTTTTACCGCACGCGCATAGGCGTCGGCGGGGCGTGTGCCGTCCTGGGCGATCCTGGGGATGAGGCCGTGGCGTGAGGTCTCGAGCAGGCGGTTCTCTTCGGCGCCGGACTTGTCGTCCGGCGTGGCGGGGACCACCACGTCCTGCCGCTTGCCGCTCGATCCGTCGATGATGGTGATGGTCTTGCTGCCGGCCGGCGGAGCGGGTTGCGGCGCGGCCTGCGCCGGGGTGGTGGGTTGATCGGGCGTCTGGGCGGCAACGGCGGTGCGCCGGTCGGCTGACACCACCGCCATCGGCTCGCCGCCGAACGGATCGTCGGCGATCATCGCCCAGGCGGCAAAGATGATGAGGGACAGACTGAGCGCCGCGGCAACTGCCGCCGGCACCGCACTTGGCAGCACCCAGCGCCGCTTCTGCGTCTTGTGCTGCCCCAGCGGAGCGCTCAGGTCATCCAGCGCCACGGCCGAAACTCCTGCGAATCATGCAGGAAAGCTAGCACCGGCAGTCGTTAACTCTTCGTTTACCGTGCCGAAGCGCGTGCCCCAAAAGCAAACGGGGCAGCCTTTCGGCCGCCCCGCGGATTTGATCCTGCCGTCAGCTTAATTCACGGCGCCCTTGGGATTCGGCGGGAACGCCGAATTCTTCTGAATGCCGCGCAGCAGATCGAGCGCGGTGGTCAGCGCCTTGTCGTTCTTGGCGTCCGGCGGGATGTAGGACTGCGAGCCGGTTTCCTCCTGCCCGTCGGCCTTGAGATGGCCGCGCAGCGAGGATTCACCCTTGGTGTCGGTGCGCGCCTTCAGTTCCTCGGGCACGTCCTGCAGCACTTCGATGTCCGGCAGGATGCCCTTGGCCTGGATCGAGCGGCCGGACGGCGTGAAGTAGCGCGCCGTCGTCAGCCGCAAGGCGCCGTTGCCGGAACCGAGCGGGATGATGGTCTGCACCGAGCCCTTGCCGAACGAGCGCGTGCCGATGACGGTCGCGCGCTTGTGGTCCTGCAGCGCTCCAGCCACGATCTCCGAGGCCGAGGCCGAACCGCCGTTAATCAGCACGATCAGCGATTTGTTCCTGGTGAGGTCGCCGCTGCGCGCATTGTAACGCTGGGTCTCTTCGGCATTGCGGCCGCGCGTGGACACGATCTCGCCCTTGTCGAGGAACGCATCGGACACCGAGATCGCCTGTTCGAGCAGGCCGCCGGGATTGTTGCGCAGATCGATGACGAAGCCCTTGAGCTTGTCGCCGGACTTGGTGGTGACGTCGCTGATTGCCCGCTTCAAGTTCTCGGTGGTCTGCTCATTGAATTGGGTGATGCGGATGACGGCGACATCGTCGGCCTCCATGCGCCAGCGCACCGCTTGCACGCGGATGACGTCGCGGGTGATCGAGACCTCCACGGGCTTGTCCTGGCCTTTGCGCATGATCTTGAGCTTGATGCTGGTTTTCACCGGGCCGCGCATCTTCTCGACCGCCTGGTTGAGGGTAAGGCCCTGAACCGCTTCATCGTCGAGATGGGTGATGATGTCGTTGGCCATGACGCCGGCCTTGGCCGCCGGGGTCTCGTCGATCGGCGCCACCACCTTGATCAGGCCTTCCTCCATGGTGACTTCGATGCCGAGTCCGCCGAACTCGCCACGCGTCTGCACCTGCATGTCGCGGAAGCTCTTGGAGTCCATGTAGCTGGAATGCGGGTCGAGCCCCGCCAGCATTCCATTGATCGCGGATTCGACCAGCTTGCTGTCCTGCGGACGCTCCACATAGTCGGAGCGCACCCGTTCGAACACGTCGCCGAACAGGCTGAGCTGCCGATAAGTATCCGCAGCGGCCGCTTTCGCGCTGGAGCCGTCGAATACGATGCGGGGCTGGGTGGAGATCAGCGTTAGGGCCACGCCTGCCGCCGCTCCAAGGAGAATCAGGGAAGTTTTGCGCATCATCCGCGAACCTTTTCGCCTTCGTTTTTCGCCCACCATGGGCCTGGATCGACGGGGGTCCCGTCCTTGCGAAACTCGACGTACAGCACCGGCCGCCCCGAACCGCTGGTGAAAGCAGCGGGGGCCTGCATTCCGCCGCCCATGATCGCAACGGGCTCACCCGTTACGACGAATTGCCCCTGGTCGACGGATATCTTGTCCATCCCCGCTAGGAGGACATGATACCCGCCGCCGGCATCGAGGATCAAGAGTTGCCCATAGTTCCGGAACGATCCGGCATAGACCACCCAGCCATCGCACGGGGCGGTGATCTGAACGCCGGGCCGGGTGGCCATGGAAAGGCCCCGTTCCGCGCCGCCAAGGCCATCGGGAGCCCCGAATTCCCTCACCCGGACCCCGTTAACCGGTAACGGAAGAAGGCCCTTGGCGGCGGCGAAAGCCACGGCCGGGGTCAGCCGGCCGGCGTCCTTTAAGGCGGCGAGGTCGGGCCGGCGGTCGAGCGCTTTCTTTTCATCGTCGGCGCGGATGGCAGCCCGCCGGGCCCGGGTCGCGGGGTCCATACCCTGTTCCAGCGCGACAATGAGGTCCTTGAGAGTGTCGGCCTGGCGCGCCAGCTGGACCGCACGCTGCCGCTCGGCAAGCAGGCTTTTCTCGACGTCGCCCTGATTCTTCTGGCGTTGCTCGATCAGAGAGGTCAGGCGCTGCCGTTCCTCGGCGACAGCGGCGAGATCGGCGTTGAGCCGCGCGCGCTCGGCGGCGATCGCCGCGCGCAGGCGAACGAGCTCGGCGAGTTCGCCCGCCAGCACTTCGGTTTCGTGACGCATTTCCGGCAGCACCGCCCCCAGCAGCATGGCGGAGCGCACCGATTTCAGCGCATCCTCGGGCCGGACCATGATCGCGGCCGGCGGATTGCGGCCGATCCGCTGCAGCGCCGCCAAGACCTCGGCGATGACGTTGCGCCGTCCCTCGATCGATTGGCGCAAGGTCTGTTCACGGTCGTCCAGCGGCTTCAGCCGATCCTGGGTGTTGGCGATCAGGTCTTCCACGGCGCGCACGCGGGCGGCGGTGTCGATCATCTGCTGGTTGAGCTTGCGCCGATCATCGGCGATCAGATCGATGTCGCGCTTGAGCTTGGCTTCGTTGTCGATGCCTTTGCGCTGTTCTCCGCGGGTCGCCTCGAGCTCCTGCTCGCGTTGCCTGAGCGCGTCGAGAGCGGGATGTGACTTTCCCGGAACGGTCGCAGCCGGAAGGTCAGACGGGCGCGGCGTCTGCGCGGCCACGGTCGCCAGCCCAAGCGAAAGCATGCCCAACAGCGCCGCAACCGGGCGCGCAGTGGAGGGGAGGAGCGGTGCCGGGAGCATCAATGGGCTACGCAAAAGCGGTTCCAAAAGCGAGCGGTTCCAAAAGCGGTTTCAAGACCATAGGTACCCTGATTCGTACCGTATTAAGACGAAGGCCCGGCGGAGGGCGTCACGACTTGGTGAGGCGCGCAGCTCATGCCCGGTGATAGGGGTGGCCCGACAGGATCGTGACGGCGCGGTAGATCTGTTCCAGCAGCATGATCCGCACCAGTTGATGCGGCCAGGTGGCGGCGCCGAACGACAAACGCAGGTCGGCCTTGTCGCGCAGCGCGGGCGCCAGTCCGTCGGCGCCTCCGATCACAAAGACAGCGTCCGCCCGGCTATCCGCGCGCCAGTTCTTGATCTGGCCGGCAAAGGCCGGGCTGTCCAAATCCTCGCCGCGGGGGTCCAGCACGGTGAGGACAGCGCGCTCGGGAACGATGTTGGCGATGGCGATGGATTCTTCCAGCATGCGTCGCGCGGCATCGCCGGCGCGGCTTTCTTTCACTTCCACGATATCGATGCTCTGTAAGCCGATGCTGCGGCCGGCCTGGGCCGCGTTCTTGCGGTAGCGCTCGGCCAAGTCGCGCTCGGGACCTTGTTTCATTCGTCCGACGGCGGCGATCAGGATACGCATGGATCGCGCGCCCGAAAGGCGTCAGCTCGCCTGCTGCGACCGGCCGGGCGCCCACATTTTTTCGAGACCGTAAAATGCGCGCACTTCCGGACGGAAGACGTGGACGATGACGTCACCAGCATCGATCAGCACCCAATCGCAATGCGGCATGCCCTCGACCCGCACACCGCGCACCCCGGCCGCGCCGAGATGCTTGAGCAGATGATCTGCGATCGCGCCGACCTGGCGGTTCGACCTTCCGCAGGTCACGACCATGTAATCGCCGATCGAGGTTTTGTTGGTGAGATCGATGGTGACGGTGTCTTCGGCCTTCATGTCGTCGATGCCGGCGAGTACGAGGCGAAGGGTTTCCTTGGCGTCAGGGCGCACCTTGGAAACCGGTGCGGGCGCGCGACGCGTGCGGGCCCGAGAGACTGCGGGTGTGGACAGGGAACGCTTTCCTTTCGTGTCCGTCATCAGCTCCGGATGCGCCGAAGCACGCAACTATACTGTGATCCAATTCAATCGAATCGGATCATGGCAGCTCTTTGTCTGAGCATGATCTTTTCCGAAAACCGGTGCCCACTTTTCGGGATCATGCCCTAAGATAGGCACGGGGGGTCGGTGGTTTCAACCTCCCGGCGATCCAGGCCACCGGATTTTAACGCTGTTCCACGTCAGCCTTGTGACCGTTCCGACTGCCGGGCTCAGAGCGGCGGCAGCGCCGTTTGCAGCCCGGTGCGGGCGGCGCGCAGGGCGGTCGAGGACAGCGGAGATTTCAGCCCGTGCAGATAGACCCAGGCCGGCGGCCGCCGGTATGGCAGCGACTTGGCCGCGGATTCAGGGATGCGGGCGCCGGCCAGCGCCTGACCCGCGATGCCGGCCAAGGCATAGAGGCTGGGGCCGAGGCGATCGATCACCGCCATGGGAACCATGGACGCGATGGCGCGCCATTTCTCCCAGCGGTGGAAGCTGCGCAGGTTGTCGGCGCCCATGATCCAGACGAAGCGTACGCCCGGACAATGGGCGCGCAGATAACCGACGGTGTCATAGGTGTAGCGGGCGCCGATCTCGGCTTCGAGGCCGCTGACGTCGAGGCGCGGATGGTGGCCCAGCGCCCGCGCCGCGGCAATGCGTTCCGCGAGCGGTGCCAGGCCACGGGTGTCTTTCAGCGGATTTCCCGGCGTCACCAGCCACCAGACCCGATCGAGATCCAGGCGCTTCATCGCGATCAGGCAGGCCGCGCGGTGCGCGTCATGCGGCGGATCGAAAGTGCCGCCGAACAGGCCGATCTTGAGGCCCGGCGCATGCGGCGGCAGCCTGACGCGGGACGCGGGCATCAGTCCTTCCCCGCTCTGCCGAGAGAGGAAGATGGAAAAGGCGCTGGTGCCGTCACGGCCTGATCTGCCCCGTGCCGCGGATGCGGTATTTGAAGGTGGTGAGCTGCTCGACGCCCACGGGCCCGCGCGCATGGAA
>JBKKAF010000052.1:0-11274 GCA_046714775.1 Xanthobacteraceae bacterium
CATCGTCGCATTGCCGGGGCCGGTGATCGAGATCTATCCGGCTTGGCGCGGATATTACTACTTCCTGGTCGGCGACCAGATCGTGGTCGTCGAGAAGGGTTCGCTCAGGATCGTGGCCGTCATCCCGGCGTAACGAAGAGCGGATTGCTTAGTGCCGGGGCGGCCGCAAGGCCGCCCTTGGCATGTCCGCCCGATCATGATCCCGAAAAGTGGAACCCGTTTTCGGTAAAGATCATGCGCAACAAAAAGCTAGGCACGCACTTCCTGGCGCTGGAAGATGATGTAGCCGGTCACGAACAGCAGGATCGAGCCGGCGACCAAACCAACGATTTGCGGCCACGCGATCATTAGGCTCTCGATCAGCGGCAGGGGCGCGCCCGGGACGGCGCCAAACATTGGAAGCAACTGTGCCAACAACCCGAACCCGCGTATCCCGGGATTGAGCAAGACCTGCGCGACCTCACCATAAAGGGCGGAGGGCGACAGGCGCATCAACATCTGCGTCCACTCCAGCGTCCCGGGGCTCGGCAATCCCAGCTGAAGGAAACGCGGGTCCGGCGGCGCGATGCTCGTCGCGATCATCGACGCCAATATGGGCCAGATCATCGTCAGGAACAGCCACAATCCAAGCGTCAGCAGTGCCGCACTGGCGGCAGAGCGGAACAGGATCGAGAACAAGAGCGCGAGTGCCAGCCAGACACCCGCATAGGCGATCGTCACCAGGAGAAAGAGAAAGGCGCGCGCCATCTCCTCGGAATTCGGCGGAACGCCGAACCGTTGCAATCCCCATCCGATCATCATCAGCCACAGTGCGATCAAGGTGATCGAAAGGACGAACAGGCCGGCGAGGAATTTCCCGAACAGCAGTGCGTCACGATAGATCGGTTGCGCCAGGATACGGGACAGCGTGCGCCGGTTATGCTCGCCGTTTACTGCATCGAATCCGAGTCCGATGGCGATCAACGGCACCAGGATCACCAGGAACGAAAGTAACGCTGGAACAGCGCCGCGCTCGGTGGTGAACAGCAACAGGTACAGGAACTGGTTTTCCGCGGTGGCTTCCCTCGCCTGCTCGACCGCGCCATAGACCACCGCCCCGGCGATCAGCACGACCAACAGTCCCAGCACGATCATGCGCACGCTGCGGACATGATCGGCCAATTCTTTCATGATCACGACGCCCAGGCCGCGCCAGGGTGAACCCTCACGCTGCATGACGGTCGTCCTTTCGTGCCGCGCTCTGGAAGTAATGGGTATAGATCGTATCGAGGCTCGGCTCCTCCACCGACAGCCGGAACAATCGGCCGCCGGCGCCGACAACGACGGCAGCCGCCTCCGGCCGCACGTCACGGTCGGCCAGCAGCCGGAAACGGTCCGCTCCAACCGCTTCGACCTTGCTGACCCCGGAGACACCCGCGAGCCTCTCGGCCAGCCCCTGTCCTTGCGCCTCCACTTCGACACGGAAATCGCCGCCCATCACTTGGCGGCGAAGCTCTGGGACGGTGCCCAGCAGCACGATATTGCCGTTCTCGAACAGTGCGACGCGGTCGCAGATGCTCTGGACACGATCGAGCAGGTGCGACGACAGCAGCACGGTCACGTCCCGGTGCTTGAGCGCGCGGATGATGTCCAGCAATTCAGCGGTCGCCTGCGGATCGAGGCCGGACGTGGGCTCGTCGAGGATGGCGATCTGGGCGTCCTTCATCAGAATCTCGGCTAAACCGAGCCGCTGCCGCATGCCGCGCGAAAAGGTCTTCACGCGCTTATTGGCGACATCCGACAACCCGACATGATCGAGCGCCGCCTTGATGCGGTCCTCGCGCTCGGACGGCGTAAGCCCAATCAGACGGGCGGTGTAGCGCAGGTTCTCGGTGGCCGAAAGATTATCGTAGAAGCCGACGGCATCGGGCAGGTAACCCACCCGCCGCTTGACCTGCAGCGGCTCGCGCACCGGATCGTGGCCGAGCACGCGCGCCCGGCCGTGCGTTATCTCACTCAAGCCGAGCAACATCAGGATGATCGTGGTCTTGCCGGCACCGTTGGGACCAAGCAGCCCGAAAATCTCGCCCCGCGGTACGGAGAATGACACGCCGTTGACGGCCGTCGCCGCTCCGTAACGCTTGGTGAGGTCCTCTGCCTCGATGACGTTGTCGCTCATCGGCGCCCGAATATCGCCACCGCGCCCAACAGGACCAACAAGGCAAGACCGATCAGACCGATGCTGACGAGGCCCCACATCGTGGAGGTTGACACCTGGACGCGGAAATTGGCCGAGGCGGCCTCACCGCGCGCCGAGGCGCGCATGACCGTATTGTAGTCACCGGCCACCGCTTTGGCCGGCGGGGTGATCAGCGCCTGCACTTCCTTGTTTTCGTTGGGCGCTAAACGCTCGATGGTCTTCGGTTCGAAGGTAATCTTCCAACCCTGGGGCGGGTTGCTGGAGAGCTCGATTTCTTCGGCCGGCGTGGTGCCGGTGTTGACGACCACCACCGTCACCGCGGATTCGACGCCGGCCTCAGCAGTTGCGCTGAGGATACCCTGGCGCCCGCTGACTTCGAGCTTGGGCTGGCCGGCGACGTCAAGCCCGAGTTCGGACGTGGCGACCGCATCCTCGGCCGAAATCCGCGCCGTGATCTTGTAGCTGCCGGCGCCGACCGTGTTCGGCGGCCGCACCTTGAGCTTGACGTCTTTCGATTGGCCCGGATCGACCGGGACCGCGCTCAGTTCCTGGCTGCCATATTGCTCGGTGAAGGTGGCGTCGAAGTTTTGCGGCGCCTGCGCCGACAGGCCCACCGTCAGCTTCTTGCCGCTGTCGTTCTTGATCGACAGGATATATTCGAAGGTCGACTTCGAGGTGCCGCGCAGCTCCGGCAGTTGCGGGGTGAGCGTCAGCTTGGCGGGCAGATCTTTGGCGATGGTCACCGCCAGCGGCAGCGTCGCGTTGGAGCCGGCGCCCTGGGCGGTGATGGTCAAGTTCGACGTGCCGACCGCCGCGTCCTTTGGAACATCGAGACGTAGTTCAAGCGGCACATTGGCATTGGTTGCCGGCATGGCGGCGCCGATCGGCTGCCCACCGCCCATCAAGGTCGCGGTCCAGCCGGACGGCACGCCCGCCACCGACAGAGCGAGCCGCTCGGGGGCGAGGCCATAGTTCTGCAGGCGGAGCGTGACCGAGGACGTACCGCCCGGACGCACGCTGACGGCCGGATAGTCGGTCAGCAGGAACAGCCCTTTGACGTCCTTCGGCGGCTCTTGCGCGCCGGCTGCCAGTCCGAACAGGGCAAGGGCGGAGAAAGCAAGCGAAAACAAGGCGATAACACGATATCGCATGATCATAGCTCCAGACGGTCGGTCAGATGACCCGCTTGAAAACCTCTTGCGGCGGCCCCGTCATAGCGGGGTTCTTGCGGCTGAAGTATCGTTTTCGCTCCCGCGGCGCAATCAATACAATTCCGCGACATTTTTTTGGCGGAGCCGCAGGGCTCACACCCGCAGAACGGTTGGCCAATCGACCTCATCCTCGGGCAGCACCCAGGGCTCCTTGAGCGCGGCTTCACGCCATTCGGACCAGGCCGGCAGCGCCATGACCGCTGCAATATAGGCTCGTGAAGCCGGGCTCACTTCGATTCCGTAGGTGTGAAAACGAGACACCACGGGCGCATACATGGCGTCGGCTGCACCAAAACCTCCGAACAAAAAGGGCCCGTCCGGCGCGAAGCGCCTGCGACAATCGGTCCACATGGCATCGATGCGCCGGACATTGGCCGCGACATCTTCCGGCAGGTCCCGCTTTATGACCGGGCGCCACAGATTCATCGGGCAATGTCGGCGCAGCGGCACAAAGCCCGCATGCATTTCCGCGGCGATTGACCGGGCCAACCCCCGTGCCCGGCCGCCGGCCGGCCACAGCCCCGCCTGCGGAAATTTTTCGGCGAGATATTCCAGAATCGCCAGCGACTCCCAGACCTGAATATCGCCGTCGATCAACGCCGGCACCTTGCCGGTGCCGGAAATCTTGCCGATGCGTTCCTTGAAGTCCGGCGCATTGAGCGAAATCAACTCCTCCTTGAACGCAATGCCGGCCGCCTTCATGGCGATCCATGGCCGCATCGACCAGGACGAATAGTTCTTATTTCCGATCAGAAGCGTGAGCGCCATTGCCGTCGCCGTTTGCCGGGTGCGCGCCGAAAAATGCGCGGCGTCCAATATGCCAATGCGGCGCCAGCTGCGCTATCGTCATCCGTCGGCAACAACTGGCCCCACGGCGCGCGCTGTGCCGTTCACTAGCGAGAAAGATACCGCCGAAGCCGAGCCGCTGCGTGCGCTGGCCGGCAAATAGCCGCTGCGGCTCGCCGGGCTGCGACAAGAAGGTGTCGTGTCGCTTAGGACAGCAGGCCCGTTGCCACCGCCAGACACGAGGCAAAAACCACCGCAAGGGTGGTCGCCACCACGGTCGCTGCGATTTTGATCCACTGCGCCGAGCGGCCGGCTGGCACCCGCACGGCCGTCCGTGCAGCGGGCATGATTGATCGAATGTCGACCTGCATCGGACTATTCCCCCCAGGCGGAAATCGCCAAAATGTCCGTTCGCCGAGCCAGACGCAGAATCAACGAGACGGCACCAAGGTACCGTCGCATTGCCATCCTAAGAAATTCTTGCCGCCTGAATTCAAAGAGATTTTGACGCAACCCGGGGGGCAGACCCGCTCTCGGAAAGACCGTTGTTAGCGGCGGCACGCCTCGGCGCCGGCGCGATCGCAGCCGGGATCGTCTGGACCGGGAAACAGTTCGGAGGTCTGGTCCATCCACCGATATATCACGAGGCCGATCCATTCACGGACGGCGGTATCGGTGCGCTGGAGCCCCTGCCCCACCGACGCGAACGGACGCAGCGCGTCCTCACTCCCGCGCGTGCGCCAATCGACCGGATGGGCCTCGACCGGGAATCCGATACGGCGAAACACTCCGACCGCGCGTGGCACGTGATAGGCGGAGGTTACAAGCAGCCAACGCTCACCCGCTTTCGGTGCCGCCAGCCGCCTGGAAAATTCGGCGTTCTCCACGGTATTGCGCGATTGATCTTCGGTCGCGATGCGCTCGCGCGCGATGCCGAAACTTTCCAGGAGCCGCAACGCGAACTCAGCCTCGGTCTCGTCGCGATAGAGCAGCGAGCCGGAGCCGCCGGAGAACACGATCCGCGCCTTCGGATAGCGCCGCGCCAGTTCGGCAACGGCCGTCAGGCGCTCCGCTGATTCATTGAGCGCCACCTCGTTGCGCGCCGCCGAGACGTCGGGGGTGACCACGCCGCCGAGCACCACCATCCCATCCGGCGCGCCGCGCGCCGGATCCCAGCGCGGGAAACGCTGCTCCAGCGACACCATCAGCGCATTGCCGAATGGCGAGAATCCGAAGACCGCAAGCAGTAGGAGACTGCCGATCACCAACCGCCAACCCAGCCGCGAAAAGCGCGTGGACAGCAGCCCGGCCCCGATGAGGCCGAGCATGATGACGAGATTGGAAGGGACCGCGAAGAAGCCCAAAACCTTGGAAAGCACGAAAAACATCGTGACGACCTGCGGCCTACCCGTCAGACGGGCGAACAAGAACGCGACACAAACGCTTGGCTGCCGCTCCTAACGCTTTTTTCCGCTGCCCTTGGTCAATTCTTCGTAGCGCGCACGGGTTTCGTCGTTCATCGGATAGAGTCCCGGCAGCTTGGCGCCTTGCTCGAGCTCGCTGACGATCCAACCCTCCATGCGCTCCTGCTCGGGGCCTTCGGCGGCGACGAAATCGACCAGACTTTGCGGAATGACCACCGCGCCGTCGTCATCGGCGACGATCACATCGCCCGGGAAGATCGCACAACCGCCACAGCCGATCGGCTCCTGCCAGCCGATAAAGGTCAGGCTTTGCACCGAAGCGGGCGCCGCGACGCCAGCACACCAGGTCGGCAGCCCGCTCCTGAGCACCCCGGCCTTGTCGCGCAGCGCACCGTCGGTCACCAGAGCGGTGACGCCGCGCTTGACCATGCGCGTGGTCAGGATGTCGCCGAAAATGCCGGCGGAGGTGATGCCCATCGCATCCGCGACCGCGATGCAGCCCTCCGGCATGGCCTCGATGGCGCCGCGCGTGGAGGTCGGCTTGGCCCAGCTCTCCGGCGTGGCCAAGTCTTCGCGCGCCGGCACGAAGCGTAGCGTGAAAGCCGGGCCGACCAGACGCTGGCCGTCCACGAGCGGCTTCGGTCCCTTAAGCCAGCAGCGCCGGATGCCTTTTTTCCAGAGCACCGTGGTGATGCTGGCGGTGGTGACGCCGCGCAGGATATCAAAGGTCGTTTTGGTCATCGCGTGACTTTCCACTTGGCAAAACCGTCGGCGCGCAGCCGGCAGGCCGGACATTCGCCGCAACCATAGCCCCACTCATGCCGGCGCGAGCGATCGCCGAGATAACAGGTGTGGGTTTCTTCGACCACCAGGTGGACCAGGGCGTCGCCGCCGATCTCGTGCGCCAGTTCGAAGGTTGCCGCCTTGTCGATCCACATCAGCGGCGTATGGACCACGAAGCGGCGATCCATGCCGAGATTGAGAGCGAGCTGCATCGCCTTGATGGTGTCGTCGCGGCAATCCGGGTAGCCGGAGAAATCGGTCTCGCACATGCCGGCGACCAGATGCTTGGCGCCGCGCCGGTAAGCGAGCGCGCCGGCGAAGGCTAGGAACGCAAGATTGCGGCCCGGCACGAAGGTGGTCGGCAGGCCATCCTGCGCGATGTCGATGGCAACCTCGCGGGTGAGCGCAGTCTCGGAAATCGCAGCCAGTGCATCGAGCCGCACCATGTGGTCCTCGCCCAGCCGCTCCGCCCAGTCGGCACGCATTGCCGCCAGGCGCTCACGCACGCGCGGTCGTGCTGCCA
This sequence comes from Xanthobacteraceae bacterium, assembly GCA_046714775.1. Lineage (GTDB taxonomy): Bacteria > Pseudomonadota > Alphaproteobacteria > Rhizobiales > Xanthobacteraceae > VAZQ01. The sequence goes on from JBKKAF010000052.1 coordinate 6,907, forward strand.
GCTCGACCGCATGGCGCTGGCCGTAGTCGAAGCCCACGGTCTCCACATGTGCAAAACGCTCAAGCGCCCATGCGACGCAAACGGTGGAATCCTGTCCGCCGGAGAGCAGCACGAGCGCGGTGTCGGGGTTCAATCCCACTTCGGCGTTCCCGCAAAGGCATAGTCGATGATGCGGCCGTCGCGGTGCGCCAGCGCGGCGATTTCCGCCATTTCCGCGTCCGACAGTTCGAAGTCGAAGATAGCGATATTTTCCCTCAGCCGCTGCGCCTTGCTGGTGCGCGGGATGGCGGCGATGCCTTGTTGCACCAGCCAGCGCAGCGACACTTGCGCGGCTGTCTTGCCGTGCGCCTTGCCGATGCGCGTGAGAACGGCGTCTTTCTGCGCACCGCCGCGCGCGATCGGGCTGTAGGCAATCACCGCCATGCCGTGTTTGCGGCAGGCCGCGACCACTTTCGACTGGTCGAGGAAGGGATGCATCTCGACCTGATTGCAAACCAGCGGCTCGCTCGCAAGTCGCGTCGCCTCCTCGATCAGCGCCACGGTGAAATTGGACACCCCGATATGGCGGGCAAGGCCAGCCTGCTTGGCCTTGCAAAGCGCGCCAAGCGTGTCGGCGAGCGGGATTTGCGGATTGGGCCAATGCAGAAGGAGAAGATCGAGCTCCGACAGGCGTAGCCGCGCCAGGCTGTCCTTGGCCGCTTTCTCAAGATCGCGGGGCGCGAAATGCGAGGGCCAGACCTTGGTGCTCACGAACACCTTGTTGCGGGGAAGGCCGGCGGCGCGCTGCCCCTCGCCGACCTCGCGCTCGTTCTCGTACTTTTCGGCGGTGTCGATGTGGCGGTAGCCGAGCCGCAGCGCCCGCTCGACCATGCCCGCGCAGACCGTCCCGCGCAAATCCCAGGTGCCGAGACCGATGAGCGGGATGCCGGCGCCGATCTTACCGCCCTTGGCTTCGATCACCTGCATCACCGTCCCTCGGCAGCGCCGTTGATGTGAACGATCGTGTCGGAAACAGTCTCAGCGCGCTAGTCGTTCCCGCGCGGGGCTCACGCATCCCAGCTCACGCATCCCATGTCGGCGCGTGCGGCGGATTGACCACGCGCCCGCCGGGACCCTTGAGGCCGCCGATCTCCGCCATCTCGTCCCCGCTGAGGACGAAATCGAACACCGCAAGGTTGGCGGCGAGATGATCGGGATTGGCGGTGCGCGGAATCGGGATGATGCCTTGCTGCACCAGGTAGCGTAGCGCTATTTGCGCCGAGCTGCGGGCATGCGCCTTGCCGATTTTTTCCAGCACCGCATTGCCGGGCGCTTTACCGCGCGCGAGCGGGCAATAGGCGGTCACCACTAGGCCGTGCTTGCGGCAGGCGGCGAGCAGCTTGGTCTGGTCGATGAACGGATGCATCTCCACTTGGTTAGTGACCAGCGGCTCGGTCGACAGCAGGACCGCCTGGTCGAGCAGCGGGATGGTGAAGTTCGCCACGCCGATGTGGCGCGCCAGCCCATTGCGCTTGGCGCTGCACAGCACGCCGATCGTCTCGGCCAGTGGAACGCTGGGATTGGGCCAGTGAATGAGCAGGAGATCGACCCAGGGCAGATCGAGCTTCTTGAGGCTTTCGTCAAACGAACGTTCGAAATCCGCGGCGGCGAGCTTGTCGTGATAGACCTTGGTGGTGACGAACACGTCTTCGCGCTTGAGGCCGGAGGCGCGCAATCCCTCGCGCAAGCCCTCGCCGACCTCGGCCTCGTTGCCGTAGCGCTCGGCGGAGTCGAGGTGGCGGTAGCCCAGCCGCAGCGCAGTCTTCACCGCCTCGACGCAGACGTCGCCCTTCAATGTCATGGTGCCGAGGCCGATGGCCGGGATGCGCGCGCTATGAGAGCCGACACCGTTCATGCATTCTCCCCGTCACGGAGCAGCGATGGCGCTGCGCCAATGTAGCCTATTCAAAAGATTGCAAAGAAAGTGCCGCGAGCGTCAATGCCCCGGCTTGGCTGTACTAAGGACGGCGAAAGCGACTTGCGGGGCCTTGTCGATCACTTTGAGCAGAGCGCGCGCCGGCCCGCGCGGCGAGCGCTTGCCCTGCTCCCAATTGCGCACGGTCTCGATCGGCACCCCGATGCGGGCGGAGAATTCGGCCTGGGTCAGCTTGGTACGGGCGCGCACGCCACGGGCATAGGCCGCGTCGGGTATCGGGTCGCCGCCATTGCTGGAAGCCGCGGCGGACAATGCCTGCTCGCTGCCGTCGGGAAGAATTTCGACGATCCGGCCGTCGGCCTTCAGTCTGACCCGCATCATGCCTGCACGCTTATGTGATTCCCGGCGATCGGCCAAGCACTTGACGCGGGGGACGCCGCTCCTTCGCAGGCTCGCCCCATCGCCTAGTGTCCCGAATCCGAAGTTCGCCCACCCCTGCTGCGAGCACTCATGCGAACTTCGGATTCAAAGGGACACTAGCAATCATAGCGTTGCTAGTGTGACTTTGTTCAGAGGCTCCCTCCGGATTCCTCCGCGAGGAATGGGGAGCCTCTGAACCGCCACACTAGTCTTTGCCGACCGTGATGTCGGGGGCGTCCGGATGCTTCATGCCGACAATGTGGTAGCCGGCATCGACGTGATGAATTTCGCCGGTAACGCCGCGTGAGAGGTCGGACAGCAGATACATCGCGGTGTCGCCGACCTCCTCAGCCGAGACGTTGCGGCGCAGCGGCGTGTTGTACTCGTTCCACTTCAGAATGTAGCGGAAGTCGCCGATGCCCGCCGCCGCCAGCGTCTTGATGGGACCGGCGGAGATGGCGTTGACGCGAATGTTCTTCGACCCGAGATCGGCCGCAAGGTAGCGCACCGAAGCTTCCAGCCCGGCCTTGGCCACACCCATGACGTTGTAATGCGGCATCCACTTCTCGGCGCCGTAATAGGTGAGCGTGAGCAGCGCGCCGCCGTTCGGCATCAGCTTCTCGGCGCGCTGAGCCACCGCGGTAAACGAATAGCAACTGATCAACAGGGTCTTGGAGAAATTGTCCGCCGTGGTGTCGACGTAACGCCCGTCCAATTGCTCCTTGTCGGAAAAGGCGATGGCATGCAGCACGAAATCAAGCCCACCCCACGCGCTTTTGACGGCGTCGAAAACGGCGTCGATGGTGGCCGGCTCGGTGACGTCGCAGTGTCCGGCAACCAGGCCGCCGACTTCGGCTGCAAGCGGCTCGACGCGCTTGCGCAACGCGTCGCCCTGATAGGTGAAAGCGAGCTCGGCGCCCTGCGCCCGGCAGGACTTGGCGACACCCCAGGCGATCGAGCGGTTGTTGGCCACCCCCATGATCAGCCCGCGCTTGCCGCGCATCAGACCAGAGGCTTCCGGCATGCTATCCCCGCTCGCCGGAGGGGTCCGGCTATCTCCTATGACATAGCGTCATAAGCCCTTCAAGCAGCGCCAAAAACCGCGCCTATGGGGTGTTCGCAGCCGCGGGAATATCGTTCGGCGAGGATTGTTTGTCCTTGCAGTGCAGTCCTTTATAAACTGAGACCCGGCGGTCGTCGAACGGTTGCGCAGCAGTTCGCGCCACGGCTGTATGGCGCCGCAGTGGAGCGGGATTTGGTCGGGTTCCGGCAAAGCGTGGAAGCGGCGGTGCCGGCGTTGCGGCGCTATGCGCGCGCACTCACCCGCGACGCGGAACTCGCCGACGATCTGGTGCAGGACACGCTGGTGCGGGCGCTCCGCTCCGAGCATCTGTTTCACGGTGGAGAGATACGCAGTTGGCTCTATACCATCCTGACCAATCTCAACCGCAATCGCCTGCGTTCGCTGGCGCGCCGCCCGACCTTGACCTCAATCGACGACAACGATGCACCCGACGCGGCGGGACCCGAGGCCGGCGCGCGCGACATCGAGCGCGCCCTGGCGACGCTGGTCGACGAGCAGCGCACGGCGTTGTTGCTCGTGGTGCTCGAAGGCCTGACCTACCGCGAAGTCGCCGAGGTGCAGGGCGTACCGATCGGCACCGTAATGTCGCGGCTGGCGCGTGCACGCATGCAGATCAAGGCCTATCTCGACGGACAGCGCCCCGCGCTGCGCCGCATCAAATGAAGTTGGACGAAGCCCATGAACGATAATGATACGCCCGTGACCACCGACGAGCTGCACGCTTATGTCGATGGCGAATTGGCCGCCGACCGGCGTGACGCCGTCGAGGCTTGGCTCGCCGCCCATCCGGAGGACGCCGCCCGCGTGGCCGAATGGCGCGCACAAGCCAATGTCATTCGCGCGCGTTTCGGCGCGGTCACCGGCGAACCGGCGCCGGCGCGGCTTAATCTCGACCTTCTGGCGCGCGCCGGCCGCGGATGGCGCGCGCTGGCCGCGGCGGCGGTGATGG